>JALWDV010000104.1 GCA_027036755.1 Anaerolineae bacterium | reverse complement strand
ATACTCGCTGCGCTCGTGTCCGGGGGAGGGAGATGCCCATCTGCTGCACATATTGGCAAAGCGAAGGGCTCCTCCCCCTGCAAGGCGCCAGCCGAAGCGGGGGAGGCCGGGAGGGGGGCTTGTCGCACCGAATGGCTATCGCCCGTCGTCCCACTCGTCGCGCCACGCCCGCCAGTAGGCCCGCATCCGGTGCACGAAAGCATCCGGTTTTTCGGCGTAGACGCGCAGGCCGATGCTGAAGCTGCGGGCCTCCAGCTCCTTGCGGTAGGTTTCGATGAGCCGCACGGTCTTGCCCTGTTCTGGGCCGCGCAGGCGCAGCTCGGGAAGTTCGGTGAGGGTGCGGTGCAGGTCCGCCAGATCGTGATCCAGGCCCAACAGCTCCGAGAGGGTGACCAGCTCATCGGTGACGCTGGCGAGCACCGGCGGCCATGGGGGCGAGAAAATGCGCACGTGGTAGCGCAGATATTTGACCCGTTTGCGCCATTCGTGAAAGTTGGGGACGGAGGGGTCTTTCTGGCAGCGTTTGAGGCCGCGGCGGCCGCGGGCGTACACCCGCGCCATGCCCGCCGCGGGGAAGTAATCGCCATGCAGGGGCAACTGTTCGATGAGTCGGCGTCCCCGTTGCAGCTCGGCCGCGACCTGCTGGAAGAGCCGGGCCCGGGGCAAAGCCTCATCCCGCAGCGCCGCGTGATGCGCCTGCAGGCGGGCAACCAGCCGACTCGCCTCATCCTCCGAGAGCTGGTCGGGATAGCGCTCATGCACTTTGGTCAGGGTTTCGCCCAGCACCGCGCTGGTGCGGATATCGGAAAGCGCCCGGCCAGCATCGCGGAACAGGGCGTTGAGCTGGCTAAAGCGCTCCGGCCCGATGTCATCCCGCACAAGGCGCAGCACCCCGCGAATGCGCTTGAAGCATTTGCGCGCGTCATGCACCGCGGGGTCAACGGGCAGATGGGGCGTGGTGAGCTGCCACAGCGCCCGATCCACCTGCTCCAGCAGGATGCGTCTGACTTCGCGGGCGAAAGGATGTCCGGAGCGGAGCCTGAAGGTGGTTTCGGGAGGCGTGGGGGCTGACTGGGCAGAATGGCGCATACGAAATTGCGTCCAGCCGGAAATACGTTCCGGCGGGGTCGGAGGGAAAGGTGCGCCGGAACACACTTCCGACGCAGCGCATCAACATAACCGCTGGCTCAATCGGGGCGTCGCCAGTCGGCGGGGACGGGAACTTGCAGCGCGCCCGCCTGCCAATCGCCGTCGAAAACGGCTTTGAGATAGTCGTAGGCCTGTCGGCTTTGCAGGGCCAGCCCCATCTCGCGATTGAGCTTGTTGCTGGCCTCGCTGCCGTTCATGGATGCCAGCACCGCCCAACGCTCATCGCCCAAGGCCAGGAGATGGAGTTTGGCGTGCAGGCCCGCGCCCGCGGGGTTGCCCCGCCGCGCGATCAAATCCAGACGCTCGGTTTGAGCGACGCTGTTGACGTATCGAACGGTGTTGAGATTGCTGCGCGCATTGTACGAGAAATCGAAGAAACTGTCCAGCAGGATGCGCACCGTCGCGCCGCGGCGGGCAGCGCCGATGAGGGCTTGCAGCCGCACGTTGGGATCGTCCGCGGGGTTGCTATCCACCGCGCCCCAGTAGGGATGTTCGTAGAGCTGTTGGGTGAGGATGACGTCGCCCGGCCCGGCGCGGTCGATCAGATCCAGCAGCGGGCTGGGATGCAGACTGGTTTCGGGCGATGTGAAGAGCGCGGCCGCGGTGGCGTCGTCCAAATCAAGAGGCCGAGGATGCCGCACCGGGTATCCCTGAAGATTTCCGGACGAGGGCGGCATGTAACCTTCTGGCGGCGCGCCGTAAACCGGGTGCTCTTCTCGCCAGGCGAAGATGTCGTCGTGAGCTGGATCATCATCCAGAGAAAAAACCAGCGCGGCTCGGCCCGCCAACGTGGCGTCGCGAATGATGGCGGCATAGCCGCGACGGCCCAGGGTGTCGCCGTCGGCTGTGTCATCGGGCATGCTGGAAGGCTTGAAGTTTTCGGTGCTCAGCAGCAGGGTTTCACCATCGATGACTGCGAATTTGCTGTGCTGGTAGGGATAGCGGTCGTGCGCGTCATCCACATCGTTGACCATGAAATGCACCTGGGCGCCCGCCTGGGACAACTGTTGCGCGGCCCACCGGGCGTCGTCGGTGAGCCCGCCCACAGGCCCGCCCTCCAGCAGCACTTGCACGCTGACGCCGGCCCGGGCCCGCTGCGCCAGTGCGTCCACCAGGCCGGGATGGGTGAGTTCGTAGGTTTCGAGGGTGATGGTGGTCTGGGCCGAGGCGAAGAGGTCGCGGATGGCCGCGAATGCGTTGTCGGGCGCGACCAGGATGCGGGCGCTTTGCGGCTGCGACCATGCGACCCGGGCCGGTCGGGCCAGACCGCGGATTTCCCAGCCCGGATAGGCGGTGCGACGCCCCAGGATAGGGTCGCGGTTGCCCTGGGCCCAGTCTGCGGCTGTGTCGCTATCGGGCAGCGCGGGCAGCAGGGTGGCCGGATCGAACAGGCGGTAGTAGACCTGGCCCTGGCTGGCGAAGCTGTTGCTGGGCTGATAGGGGCGCAGCGCGTCGCCCGACCAGCCGTCGATGGTCACGTCCCCGTCTTCGTACACGATGGCGTCGGCCAGGATGTGGCCCGGCGCGAAGAGCTGTATCTGGCCGCCGGCGTTGTTGAAGTTGGAGAGGGAGCCGATGGCGTTGGGGATGGCGGGGTCGGTGTCGCCGTGATATTCGCAGTCGGGCTTGCGCGCCCAGATGGCTTCGAAGGCCGCGGCTTCGCGCACGCACCACGCTATCTGGCCCGGCTGCAGCAGCAGATCGGGCAAAACCATGGAGGCGACGCCGTCGTTCACGCGCCATCCGCCCAGAAACAGGGAGGTTTTCCCCACGTTCTGGAGGGCGAAGCCCTCATCCGCGTCCCGCAGGGCCAGGCCGTCGGGGACGAAGCGGACGAGGAGGGCCTGGTTGCTTTCGGCCTGCCGCCAGGCATAGGCGGTCATGGGCAGATAAAGCTGCGGCGGCGCGGGCGCGGCCCCGGGGCTGGCCGCGAAGGTTGGCGTCCGGCCCGCTGTCAGCCAGCCTCCGGCAATGAGCAGGAGGAAGAGGAGCAGGGCTGACGCAAGGCGCTTTTTCACAAGATCACCGCCCGATGACATAGACGTGCTGGACGGTGGCGAACAGGGCCTGAAGACGGGGCACTTGCTCCCGCATCTCGTCTGCGGTGAAGGTGGCTTCCCAGAAAGGCCCGACGCCGCCGCATTCCAGGGAGATGACCCAGGGGATGCGCCAGGCGCCCGAACGCAGTTGTTTGGCGGCCCAGGCCATGACATGCCAGTCTTCCTCGGTCAGGGGCAGATGATCGGTCATCTTCTGGGGCAGCCAGGCCCCGTCCGGGCCGATGTAGCTTTCGATGGTCTCGCGGCTGAGGCCGCTGGCTTCGGCCCGCTGTATCCAGTAATCGTCCACCACTTGCATGCCGGTGATGTGAATCTCGCGAATGGCGTGCACGGGCAGCCGGGCGATGTAATCCCGATAATCCTCGCCCAGGCGCATGGCTGCGATGCGGGCGTGGGAGATATCGAAGAGGAAGCCGCAGCCGGTGGCCTCGACCACCCGGGACGCGGTCTCTGCCTCATAGGCGGGATAGAGGGGGTCGGGCCCCAGGTTGAAGCCGTTTTCCACGATGACCATTTCTTTGCCAAACCGGGCGATGACGGCCTCCACGTCCTTGATCAAGTTCTCGATGGTGCGCTCCCGATGGAAAGGATCGGCGGAGTCGTCACCCAGGCCGAAACGGGCCCGGGGCGCGTGCAGATGCAGGTTGATGTAGGGCGTGCCGGTGGCGGTCAGCAATTTCTCGAATTTGGCCCAATCCGCGGGCTGTTTGGTCTCGCCGTCGATGGCGTCGCCGATGCCCGCGCCCACGCCCAGGGGAAAGTGGATGTAGAGGGGGTAATGGTCATTGTAGGTGGAGATGAGATGGGGCCAGGCCGGGCATTTGAAGACATCGGGCGCAATGACGCCTTCTTCATAGAGACGGATGGCGGGTTTGGAGATGTTGAGTCCGAATTTCATGATGGTGACGATGTCCTTGCGATGGGTTTGCGATGGGTGTGTCTATTTTCGGTTGAAGAGCCCGCCCGGCGATGAAGTCGCCGGGCTACAGAACAGCGCCGGATAAATCCGGCTAGCCCAGCAGGGGCGCTGTTCCTGGCCGGGGGACTTTATCCCCCGGCGTTGGCGGCGGGCGCGAAGCGTCCCGGCCTATGGCCAGGCTCTTTAGGCGCTTCGCGCCTCAAGGTCGCCCTGCGGCGACCCCACAACGGAGTTCAAACAGGCGGCGAAGGCCGCAAGGGATGACCTCTCCCTCTGAAAAAAACTTTGCAAACCAGCGGCTCCCTCCCCTGCAAAGGAGCGAAGCGACTGGCGGGGGAGGGCCGGGGTGGGGGCCAAGTCCAGCAGCCAAGGCTGCAAAACTGACGAACGCTGTCTTGAACGTTGGCTTAGCAGGCTAACCTTAGTAGTTACATTTTCGGTTGAAGAGCCGCACCGCTGTACTCGCCGACTAAAGTCGGACTTTTCAGGCCTGCGGCCAATGGACGGCCTTCGCCGTCCTGTTTTCCGGTCGACGGAGGTCGACCGCTGGCGCGAAGCGCCTAAAGCGCCCGAGTTCACTCGGATAAGGCGTGCGGCCAGCGCCAACTCAATTGGGACGCACCCATTTGCGATAGATGCCGAAGCGAAGGTATTTTCCGGCCACGGGCTGGCGCAGCAGTTCGGGCGTGGGCTCGAAGCCCAGTGATCGCCAAAAGCGCACCGATTCGGTGGCTTTGAGGGGGATCGCCGTGCGAATTTCGGTCATGTCGGTGGCGATGCGCAGCCACTCCGCCAGGATGCGCACGGCCCAGCGTCCGATTTCATCCCGAGGCCCGGGCGTTTCGTCCTGCAAAATCAGAGCGCCCAGCCATGTCACGCCCTGAATGGGGTGATGAAAGCGAAAGTCCAGGGAGCCGATGATCTGCTCGTCCTGCCACCAGATGGCCATGATGGCCCGGTCGTCGCTTTCCAGCAACTGGTTGTAATCGTTGGCGGCCTGGATGGGGGGCGCGGGCTGGCCGGTGAAGGTGACGAAGTAACCGGGGCTGGCCTCGTACATGGCTTGCAGGTCGGCCAGCATCTCGGTGGTGATGGG
>JALWDV010000103.1 GCA_027036755.1 Anaerolineae bacterium | reverse complement strand
TGTTTGGTACGGTAATCAGCGATTCAGACTCGGACCTGAGGGATCTTGTTGGCTGATAAGGAACAACAAGTTCCTCCAAGTACCGAGGGGCAGTCCCATTTAGTGTTTTATACGCATACACCAGGATCTTGTACTTCGACCTGTATATTACTGGAAGCCAGTGCAGGGAGTTAAAGACTGGTGTTATATGTTGTAGTTTTCGGGTACGAGTCACCAGTCGAGCTGCAGAATTCTGTACTCTTTGTAGACGTGCTATAAGGGTGGTCTTACGTGACAGGGGTCGCTTAAATCAGAGACTACTGTACTCACATATCCTGGCACACTTGTATATACACACGTCCTGTATAACTGGGCCACCCATCAAACCGGAACAATTCACCTCGATCCTGGTCTCACCCGGGACGTTTTGCCGAGGGCAGACACCACAAGGACACGAAGCGATATCGTCGATATCGGAATATGCGCTATTATGATATTCGAAGAGTTCGATGGCCTCGATATACTGAATGGTGTCGAGTACAATATTGATGAGACAACTTTCAGGGACCAAAACCCGTGGCGATCTGCAGCAATCTTAACCGGAAGCGAGAATATCTCATTACGACGTCTTGTTGACAAGACAGACTCCGTGTCAACGTCAACATCGCAGATATTCCCATCTCCCTTGCTAGATACAGTTAGACGCTGTAGACAAAGCACGACAAATATAGACAATTTAAACAAATGCAGTAACGTTTGATTCAGTGACTAGACATTGTTATTAAATATAATTAAAGAGCTGCATCGTTTTAAACGCATTTCAGTTCAAACATCACAGATTAAGCTGTTGTTTTTAAGACCAAAATTAATCCATGGAAAATGCAGTTCCGATTGAAACTAACTTTATCTGAGACGAAGATAGATGTAGGTAGGTTATTTCACAGGTGAGGATACACCGCTATGTTAACAGGATGTTGACATTGTGTAAACAGCACCAATATTTTACGCAGTGTGTATTTTAACAATAATGCGTATTTGTTAGAAAACCATAAAGCTGTACCAAGTATAAATCTTGCAACGCAAGCAACAACAAAAAAAGAAACAAATATGGAGATAGGACATCTGCTGTTGTCGATGGTAATACTAGTATTCTTTTCCATATGAGGGAAAATCTTTGGGGAAAAACATGGGCAAGGCAAAGATATCGGAATTGGGTTTTAGCTATGTAAATTTTAGTCAAGCCAAGCACTCTGAATAAATTAACCGAAAACGCCCAACCCTCCGTATCCACGAGTGTCAGTACTAGATGTTTACACTCTTTGTGTCGTCTTATTTTGATGTTAATTACATGTTCCAGTGTGTTTACGTACATGTTATGTATGCTACCTTTAATTGTGAATATTCAAAATCAGTCGATAACAGCAAGTGTCATAAGTCATACAGGTACACAAACGTCATTTGTAACTCAGCGAAGTACTTCATACGAGGCATCCTTCCAACTTCAATAGATGACAACAAGAATGGTGATGGTTCTCACTTGAAGATGGCAAAACTGCTTCATGCAGTCAGAGTAACACCCAATATAGCGTGGTTATAAAAAGCTAATTACAGTCTTCAGACAGGACTGAACAAAACAATAATTGAATAAAAAATATTATATAAACAGTGAATGTATAAAAAATAAAGAAAATGCTGAAAACTACCTGACCAGACAAGGTAAGC
>JALWDV010000102.1 GCA_027036755.1 Anaerolineae bacterium | reverse complement strand
TTTGAAATGAGTGCGTCCCAAATGAGTTGGAAAGTTAAAATAATCCATTCATTAACGGGGCGCTTCGCGCCCGCCGCCAGCGCCGGGGGATGAAGTCCCCCGGCTAGAAACAGCGCCCCTTCGGAGCTAGCCGGATTTATCCGGCGCTGTTTTGTAGCCCGGCGACTTCATCGCCGGGCGGACGTGGCAAACGCTTCAACCGAAAAAGGACGCACCCATTTGAAATTGCTGAATGACGTAATGTGACATTGTCAAGGTCGGGCATGGTTCAGATCGTCCTTCCATCAGCTTTACAATTTCAATAGGGGCAACGCCTGGCAAAGCGCGTCAAACGTAAAGCGTCAAACGTCAAAACGTGGCGAAACTGGCTCTTTTTGACGTTTGACGGATGACGTTTGACGGAGAAATTGTAAAGATGGTTTTGAATGAGAATGAACCATGTCCAAGGTCGTTACGGCGATCGAGGAGCTGGGACGGGAACGGGATTCATTCGCCCCGCCCGGGCTAATACTTCTTCACGATAGGTCCGTAGGCCGCAGGAGTGCGGGCCATGATGAGCTGCCGCCTTTCGCGATAGCGCCGCACTTCGGCCGTATCGATGCGGGCGAACGCGTAGCCCGTGGTGACTCCCGCCCCGCCATCCGGGTCGATCCGGGCCAGGGCCTGCCCATCGGGCCTGAGAATGACGCTCTCGCCCAGGAAGCTGCGGCCGGGCTCCTGGCCCACCCGGTTCGCGGCCAGCAGAAAGACGCCGTTCTCCGCGGCCCGGGCCATGTTGAAAGCCCGCCACTCCCGGGCGTATCCGGCCTCGTAGGCCGCGGGCAGACAGATGATCTCCGCGCCCAGCAGCGTCAACGCCCGCGCCGCCTCGGGAAAAGCCAAATCCCAGCCGATCATCACGCCCACCACGCCCAACGCGGTGTCGAACACCGAGAAGCGGTAACCGGGCCGGAAGCTGAGCTTCTCCTCGCCCAGCAGATGAATCTTGCGATATTCGCCGATGAAGTTGCCGTCGGGCCCGATGACCGCGGCCGCGTTGTAAATGGTGGTCTCCACCTTCTCTTTGGTGGGCAGACCAAAAACGATGTGGGTGTTGAAATCCGCGGCCTTGCGGGCCAGGATGTTGAACTGACGCCCGCCGGGCAGGCGCTCGGCCATGGCGTTGAAGGCGGAGCCGTTTTCCACGCCCGTGGTGGCCAGTTCGGGGAAGACGATGAGATCCGCGTGCTGCTCCCGGCATATCTGCTCCACCAGCGAGGCCATTTGGGCCAGATTGGCGGCGATGTCGCCCAGAACGGGGTTGGTTTGAGCCACGGCGACGACGAATTCAGACATAAGATGCGCTCCCGATAAAATAGAACTGGTGTATGGAAACTATGTTCCATTTTAGTGAATTTCACGCTTCCTGTCAACAAATGATCGGCGAGAGGCGCAGCAGATTAACAGTAAAACGTCAAAACATCACCTTGCTATCACAATATGATGGCTCATTGCAGGAAGATGCTCTGCTGACAGCCATCTGACGTTTGACGTTTGACGCATGACTGACTGACAAATCTCGCTGCACCGCCTCATTCGCCGAATGAATTCGGTTCCACGGGCGTTCCGCCGCATGTCCCCCTCCGGGGACATTTTTCGTCCCGCTGGATCTGTCTGCGCAGGCAGACAGGCGGCCAAAGGCCTCTAGCCCCGACTTCCAGT
>JALWDV010000101.1 GCA_027036755.1 Anaerolineae bacterium | reverse complement strand
TTATGAGGCGTTATGTGGCGTTATTTGGCGCTATGTGGCCTTATGTGGCGTCATGTGACGTGATGTGACGTTTTCTGGCGTTATGTGACGTTATGTTACGTTATGTGGCGTTATGTGGCGTTATGTGGCGTTATGTGCCTTTATGTAGCGTTATGTGGCGTTATGTGGCGTGACATGGCGTTATTTGGCGACATGCGTCGGTATGTGGCGTTATTTGGCGACATGTGTCGGTATGTGGCGTTTTCTGGCGTTATTTGGCGTTATGTGCCGTTATATGGCGTTATATGGCGTTATTTGGCGTTTTGTGGCGCTATGAGGCACTATGTGGCGCTATGTGGCGCTATGTGGCGTTATGTGGCGTTATATGGCATTATTTGGCGTTATGATGCGTTATAAGGCGTTTTTGGCGTTATATGGCGTTTTGTGGCGTTATGTGGCGTTATCTGGCGTTATTTGTCGTTAAGTGGCTTTATGTGGCGCTGTGCGGCGCTATGTGGATTTATGTGGCGTTATGTGGCGTTATTTGGCGATATATGGCGTTTTGTGGCGTTTTATGGCGTTATTTGGCGTTATGTGCCGTCTTGTGGCGTTTTGTGACGTGACGTGGGGATATATGGCGTTTTGTGGCATTTTGTGGCGCTTTGTAGCGCTATGTGGGCTAATTTGGCGTTATGTAGCGTTATGTGGCGTTATGTGGCGTTATGTGGTGTTACATGGCACTATTTGGCGATATGTGGCGTTTTATGGCGTTATGTGACGTAATGTGTCGTTATGTGGCGTTATGTGGCTTTCTTTGGCGTTTCTGGCGTTTTGTATCGTTATGTGGCGTTTTTTGGCGTTATGTGACATGATGAGACGTTCTCTGGCGCTATGTGACGCTATGTGACGTCATGTGGAGTTATGTCGCGTTATTTGGCGGTATGTGGCGATAGGTGGCGTTATGAGGCTTTTTTTGGCGTCATGTGGCGTTTTGTGGCGTTATGTGGCGTTATGTGGCGTTATGTGGCCTCATGTGTCGTTATTTGGCGTTATGAGGCGATATGTGGCGTTATGTGGCGCTATGTGGCCTTATGTGGCGTCATGTGACGTGATGTGACGTTCTCTGGCGTTATGTGACGTTATGTTACGCTATGTGGCGTTATGTGGCGTTATGTGGCGTTATGTGGCGTTATGTGGCGACATATGGCGTCTGGTGGCGTTTTTTGGCCCTTTGTAGCGTTATGTGGCGGTATGTGGCGTTATGTAGCGTTATGTGGCGTTACGTGGCGTGACATGGCGTTATTTGGCGACATGTGTCGGTATGTGGCGTTTTCTGGCGTTATTTGGCGTTATGTGCCGTTATATGGCGTTATGTGGCGTTATTTGGCGTTTTGTGGCGTTTTGTGGCGCTATGGGGCGTTATGTGGCGTTATGTGGCGTTATGTGGCGCTATGAAGCGCTATGTGGCGCTATGTGGCGTTATGTGCCGTTATATGGCATTATTTGGCGTGATGAGGCGTTATAAGGCGTTTTTGGCGTTATATGGCGTTATTTGTCGTTATGTGGCTTTATGTCGCGCTGTGAGGCGCTATGTGGGTTTATGTGGCGTGATGTGGCGTTATGTGGCGTTATTTGGCGATATATGGCGTTTTGTGGCGTTTTGTGGCGTTTTGTAGCGTTACGTGGCGATATGTGGCGTTATATGGCGTTATTTGTCGCTATG
>JALWDV010000100.1 GCA_027036755.1 Anaerolineae bacterium | reverse complement strand
CGGGGGGAAGCGAGGAGGGCCTGCCACAGCAGAAGCCAAGCCACCGAAAACAAACAGCCTACCGTAGCAGTTACCAAAACTAATACAGGACGCACCCAAACCATCTCTGCAAGGAGCGTTTTTCATGTCTGATTACGATGCCATCGTCATTGGTTCCGGCGCGGGCGGCCTGGCCGCGGCCCGCAAGGTCCTCGACGCCCGCACCAGCGAGCTGCTGACGCAAAACGGCCCGCCCCTGCGCATTTACCCATCGGAAGACATGAGCCAGTGGCCCGAAGACCTGCGCCAGCGGGCGGAACGAGGGGCCCGCCGCGCCGAGTGAAGGCAAGGGGGAACCTTTTCCGGCCCGCCGACGTCTTATGACCGAACCTCTCGCCAAGAAAAGGAGCCCTAACCCGGACAAGCCGGAACCAAAAAAGCTGATCTCACGCAAAGTCGCCAAGACGCCAAGTTTTTTCTTTGCCTCTTTGTAACTGCTAAGGTCGTTTTCGCTTGAACTAACCTGACAGGTTCCTTTGGCAGCGATTCGGAGCCTTGCACGCTTCGTTGCTGGCTGAAAAGCGCACATCTTACCGCCAAGATTACGAGAACCTGTCAGGTTTGAGTGGAAAAAGACAACCAACTGGCATACGTTAGCAGTTACGCCTCTTCTTTCCTTTGCGGCTCTGCGTCTTTGCGTGAGACATTTTCTTGCCCAGTGGGCCAAGATTCTAGGCATCTTCCGAGACCTGTGCTCAGAAGATGTGGCCCTTTTGGGCAGCATAGAGCAAGACGCCCGCCGCCAGCGCCGGGGGATGAAGCCCCCCGGCTAGAAACAGCGCCCCTGCGGGGCTTAGCCGGATTTATCCGGCGCTGTTTTGTAGCCCGGCGACTTCATCGCCGGGCGGCGGTTGGTCACGAAGATCGAGACTTTTTTCTCGATCTCAATGCGCTAAGCGCCTATATTGATAAGGTACTATCATGTCGAAAAAAACACTCGCAACCCTCGCACTTCTGGCGCTAAGCGCCCTGACCTTGGCTGGGATCATCGCCGCCTGCGCCCCGCCGCCATTGGAAACCTCCGACACGAACGCCCCGCAAGGAGCCACGGAAATGCCCAAACTCGAAGGAATCGTCTGGCAGCTTGAAAGCTACGTCGACGCCGATGGCAAAACGCAGCCCGCCCTGGCCGACGCCCCCGCCACCCTCATCTTCCAGGACGGCAAATTCATCGCCGACACCCATTGCAACAGCGTCGCCGGAACTTACGAGATCGACGGCGACCGCATCACCACCCAGTTGGGCCCCTCCACCCTGCGGGCCTGCAAGCCCGACATCGCCAGCCAGGAAAGCGGGACGATGTACGGCCTCTCCAGCGCGGCCGGCTACAAAATCGAGGACGGCAAACTCACGTTGCTGGACGCGGACGGCAACGTGCTGCTGACCTTCGTCGAGCAGCCCGCCCCCGACCTGACCGGCAGCTCCTGGCGGTTGATCAGCTTCGACAACGGCAAGGGCTTGGAATCCAATCAGGTCGCCGGGAAGATCACCCTCACCTTCGGTGAAGATGGTGCGCTCTCTGGCAATGCCGGCTGCAACAACTTCACCGGCAGCTACACCGTGGATGGCGACAGCCTCAGCGTCGGCCCCCTGGCCGTCACCCGCAAGATGTGCGCCAAACCGGAAGGCGTGATGGAAACCGAGCGGGCCTTCCTCGACAATCT
>JALWDV010000099.1 GCA_027036755.1 Anaerolineae bacterium | reverse complement strand
AGGATGATCTGGCAGACCTGGCGGACGCCATCCGCGCCAATCGCGACGCCCAGCCCCCTCGCCCGACCGCCGAGCCATGAAACTCCTGGACACCGACCATTGGGTGGCGCTTTTACGCGGGCGCCTGGCGCTGGCGCAACGCGTTTCGTCTGATGAAGCCCTGGCCATCACCGCCATCAGCGTAGCTGAATTGACGCACGGGGCCGCCAAATCAATCCGGGCGGAGGAGAATCTAGCCCGTCTGGACATTTTGCTGGCGACATTGGTCATTCTCCCCTTCGACGAAGCCGCGGCGCGGCGCTTTGGTGCGCTGAAAGCGTCGTTGGAGCGCACCGGCAACCGTCTGGTCGATCTGGACTTGCAGATCGCCAGCATCGCCCTGGCCCGAGACCTGCCCCTGATCACCCACAACACCCGCCACTTAGCCCGCATCCCGGGCCTGCAACTGGACGATTGGCTAGTTTAGTGAGACGCCATGATCCTCCTCGACGCCCCCTACGCCTCCGATTTCCTCAAAACGACCATTCGCGAGCACAACCTGCCGGTGGTGGGTGCGCCCGCGGCCGCGGCATTCGGCTTTGCTACCGGGCCGCAGGTCATCAGCCAGGATGAAGCCGTCGCCCGGGCCCGGGCCGCCGCGCATCCCCGCCTCCGATCTGCGGGAATTCCTAACCATCACAACTCCAACGGATTGATTATCTCCAGACCTTCAACCCACTCGTAATCTTTGACATTCGCCGTGACGATTGGTAGGCCATAACTCAATGCCGTGCCCGCAATGAGTGCATCCCCCAGGGACATCCGTCGTTGCTGACGCAATGAGATAGCCCGCTCGATCACATCATCGGTGACAGGTAACACGGGCAGCAACCTGAATAGCGCTTCCAGTTTCTCACTGTTTTCCGGGCTCAGTTTATGATACCCCAACACCTCCACTTTGCTGATAATCGAAACAACTGGATCAATTTCAGCGACGAACTGCCGAACGCGATCATAGCCTGGTTCAGCAGCGTAAATGATGATATTGCTGTCGAGAAGCATTTTCTCCGCCTAGTTCTCCCTGAGCGGCAGAGGACGATCTTCTCTGATAGAGTGCTGCCATTCCTGAGGCGATTCGACGCCCAGCCCGCCAGTATCCGCTATCTCCTGGAGGATGGCCGCGATTTGCCCTCCCGACGCCTTTCTCTTTCGCTCTTCAGGCGTATGGGGGAATTGACGAACGATTCGGTACAAAAGATCCAGATATCGGTCATCCAATTTTGCAATTTCAGTGATAATCAGGGTTCTTTCAATCATAGCCGCCTCCGACCAATCAAGCAGATAATTATGATCGGTTCACTTATTTCTAACCCAGCACAGCCATTTTGTCAAGTCGTTTAATTCGCTCCTCCGCCGCATCCTCACCTCCGATCTGTGGGAATTTGTGGTAACTACTAAGGTAGGCCTGCTGAGCCAACGCTCAAGACAGCGTTCGTCAGTTTTGCAGCCTTGGCCGCTGGACTTGGCCCCCACCCCGGCCCTCCCCCGCCAGTCGCTTCGCTCCTTTGCAGGGGAGGGAGCCGCTGGTTTGCAAAGTTTTTTGCAGACGGAGAGGTCTTCCCCCCTGCTTGCGGGGGGAGCGAGGGGGGCTGCCGCAGCAGAAGCCAAGCCAGCGAAAACAGACAGACTACCTTAGCAGTTACGCGTAGATCAGCTTTTTCTGC
>JALWDV010000098.1 GCA_027036755.1 Anaerolineae bacterium | reverse complement strand
ACATAGCGCTACAAGACGCCAAAAAAAGCCACAAAACGCCATATATCGCCACATAACGCCACATAACGCCACATAACGCCACATAGCGCCTCACATCGCCACATAACGCCCCATAACCACAAATAACGCCACATAACGCCACATAACGCCACATTGCGTCACTTAGCGCCAGAGAACCTCTCATCACGTCATACGACGCCACATAACGCTACGTAACGCCACGTAATGCCAAATACCGCCACATAACGCCACAAAACGCCACAAAACGCCACAAAACGCCACATTACGCCACATAACGCTACACAACGCCACATAACGCCACATGACGCAACATAAAGCCACATATCGCCACATGAAGCCATATAACGCCACATAACGCAACATAACTCCACAAAACGCCACAAAAGCCCCATAACGCCCTATAACGCCACATGTCGCCACATGACGCTACAGGACGCCACAAAACGCCACAAAACACCATATACCGCCACATGACGCCGGAAAACGCCACATAACGCCACATATCGCCACATAACGCCAAATAACGCCGCATGACGCCACATTATGCCACATAACATCACATAACGTCACATAACTCTATATAACGTCTCATCACGTCACCTAACGCCACATATCGCCATATAACGCCAAAAACGCCTCATAACGCCACATAACGCCACAAAATGCTACATAACGCCACATAACGCCACATAGCCCCACAGAACGCCAAATAACGCCACATAACGCCACATAACGGCACATAACGCTACATAACGCCACAGATCGCCACATGACGCCACATAACGCCACCTAGCGCCACATAACGCCACATAACGCCACATGACGTCACATTGCGTCACTTAGCGCCAGAGAACCTCTCATCACGTCATATGACGCCACATAAGGCCACGTAACGCCACATAACGCCGAATAACGCCACATAACGCCACAAAACGCCACAAGACGCCACATGACGCCACATAACGCTACATAACGCCAAATAGCGCCAGATATCGCCGCATGACGCCACATTATGCCACATAACATCACATAACGTCACATAACTCTATATGACGTCTCATCACGTCATCTAACGCCAGATATCGCCATATAACGCCAAAAACGCCTCATAACGCCACATAACGCCACATAATGCCACATAACGCCACATAAAGCCATATAACGCCACATAACGCCACAGAACGCCACAGAACGCCACAAAAGCCCCACAGCCCCACAAGACGCTACATAACGCTACAATGCGCCAGAAAAACGCCGAAAAACGCCACATATCGCCACATAACACCACATAACGCCACATAACGCCACATATCGGCACATAACGCTAAATAACGCCACATAACGCCACATAACGCCACATAACGTCACATAAAGTCACATAACGCCAGAGAACGTCTCATCACGTCACTTAACGCCACATAACGCCACATAACGCCACATAAGGCTACATTACGCCAAATGACGCCTGAAAACGCCACATAACGCCACATATCGCTAAAAAACGCCATGTAACGCCTCATAACGCCACATAACGCTACATAACGCTACATAACGCCACATAACGCTACATGATGCCACAAAGCGCCAGAAAAACGCCGAAAAACGCCATATATCGCCACATAACACCACATAACGCCACATAAAGCCACATATCGCCAGATGAAGCAATATAACGCCACATAAC
>JALWDV010000097.1 GCA_027036755.1 Anaerolineae bacterium | reverse complement strand
AAGGTGAGATTTGGAGAGGAATTTCTCTGTGAACTACCACTATTTCCTCCGTGTCCTCCGTGTCTCTGTGGTGAAATGACCTTTTTGCAGTGGAGTCAAAGATGGTTTTGAATGAGAATGAACCATGTCTAAATTTGGAACTGCTGAATGACGTAATGTGACATTGTCAAGGTAGTTACCATTTGGGTGCGTCCAGTTTCGGTTGAAGCGTTCGCCACGTTCGCCCGGCGATGAAGTCGCCGGGCTACAGAACAGCGCCGGGTAAATCCGGCTAGCCCCGAAGGGACGCTGGCGGCGGGCGCGAAGCGCCCCGCCAATAATGAATGGAGTATTTTAACTTTCCAACTCATTTTGGACACCCCCCAATCATTTCGGCCTTCGTGTGCTAGCCGCGCCATCCTGCGGTCAATGATGGATGATGCGATAAATGACCACGCGGGGATTCTGATACACGATCTCGGCCTCGCCCGATTGCACCAGGGCGTCGAATTTGCCCAGTTGTTCGGGCGAGAAGAGCAGCCGCTCTAGCTGGCCCACGTACGCATAATCGATGTGCAGCTCGTCGATGATCTGCCGGGCGCGGTTGAGGTCGGTGGTCTGCCAGAACTCGCGGGAGACCTGCTCCCGCTGGCCCACCTGCCAGCCATAGCGCTGCTCGCCCTGATGCTGGCCCAGCAGCGTGGGCAGGCCCGTCATCGAAGCCACGCGCAGCCCGCCCGCCCGATAATAATCGTAGCCCACGTTCTGCCCATTCATCTGATACCACGAGGCCGGGGCTTCGGCCAGCACGGGCGCGCCTGTCACGTTTTCTTGCAGCCAGCGGATGGCGTCGTAGTCGTATTTCAACTCGATGACATGACTGCTATCGGGCCAACTGTATCGCCCGACGCTCATGTAGGCCATGCCGTCCAGGGTGGTGCGAGGCGGTCGGGGACCAGGAAAACGGTCGTTCACCCGGCTCTTCGTCCCCAGGATGGGGAAGATGAGCCCCAGCGCCAGCAAAACCCCCAACGTTCCCATCCACGCCCAGCGCCAGCCGCGCCGCAAGCCTGTGACCTTATCAACCAGCCAGGGCAGAGCCGCGCCCGCGGCCACGCCCAAAATCACCCAGGCCTGGATGTAGAACTTGAACAGGGTGTTCATGCGATACCACTCGCCATGATTCTTGCTGAAGAAGCCAGGCCCGCAGCCGCACAGAAAATCCTTGAGATAAACGATCTCCACGCCCAGCAGGATGAGCAGGCCCGTGAAGAACAGCGCGGCCACGAACTGATCCGCGGGCGTCACGTCATTCCGACGGACGCGAGAAGAAATCGACGCCTTCCCAGCCTTGGGCCTGCGGAAGAGGAAGAACGCAGATAGCGCGACCAGCGGCAGCAGCAGGGCGATGACCCAGTAGCCCAGCGCAGCCAGGGCCGCGCCGATGATCACCGCCAGCAGCAGCACGCCTTGCCCGAAGGGCAGATCCCAGCGGCGGGCGACCAGGGCGTCGAAGAAATCGAGGAAGCGGGCGCTGCGGTCGAAGTGGCGGAACAGGCCCGAAAGCCAGGCCAGCGTCGCCACCCGGTCGGGCCGGGCGATGAGCGCCGCCAGGATGAAGCTAACGGCCGCGAAGATGAAGAAGCCCCAGATGCGCAGCCACGGCCCCAGCTCGGTCTTGGCGTAGGTCAGGGCCACGCCCGTGTTGAACACGGTGGTGTAGTGGGCGTAGAAAGGCAGATAAAGCAGGTAGGAAGCCGCTGCCAGATAAACCGCGAAGATGACCGCTCGCAGGATGCGAATGCGTCCCTTGGATAACCAATCGCCCAGCAGCCAGGCCAGCACGCCGATGCCCAGATAAGTGGGCAAATCCCAGGTGTTGGTGGCTCCGATAGCGCCCAGCACGAAGGGCATGAGGAGAAGATTTGGGATTGCGGATTTGGGATTGCGGATTTGGGACTGCGGATTTGGGATTTGGGATTGAGGGCGTTCTTCATCCTGGGCGGATTCCGAAACCTGCACACTGAACACTGAATACTGACCACTGATCAACTGATACGCCAGGGCCAGGAACAGCACCGTGAACGAAATCCCGATCATGTGCGGGTGAAGATCGGCGAAGAGATAGGACCAGAAGGGGAATTCGTTGATGGTGTAGGGGATGACGCGGGAGATATCCCAATAATTGTAAGCGGGCAGATGCACCTGGCCCGAGATGGCGGGAAGAATGGCGGCCGCAGCCCGCACCAGGGTTTGCAGGCCCGGCACGCCCGAGGTGAACTGGCTGGGGCTCACCTGGGCGAGATTGCGGATCAGCACCAGTCCGCCATCCAGATTGCCCATGATCGCCACGATGAAAGCCGTCAGCAGGCCCGCGCCCACGCCATCCCGCCAGCGGGCGGCTCGTCGCCGCAGCGCCGGGGCCAAAGTGTAGGCCAGCCCGAAAGCGCCCGTCACCGTCAGGGCGAACAACGTGGGCACAGCCAGATTGAAGACGATGGTGGGTTTCAGTCCCGTCAGCTTCGTCAGCGCCGCCAAAATCTGATACCCGAAATAGTAGTAATTCATAATCCCGCCCGCAAAATAAGGATCGTAGGGCGGGAAATAAGGCGTCTTCAGCACCGCGTTGAAGAACGCAAATTCCATGAACTTCTCGCCGCCGAACCAGGGCTGCCACAGATCGGGATTCAGCAGGCGGATGAAGAGGAAGAGCAGGAACGCGCTCGCAAACACCCCCTCGATGGTGAGAATCAGGCCCTTGCGCGCCCGCCAGAACGCGGCCATCTCCGCCCGATTCCTGCGCCACAGCCACCAGGAGAGCGCGCCCAGCGCCAGCAGCGCCAGCAGGTAGGGAATCAGATTGTTGATGAGGAGATGAGACGCTGCCAGCATCCAACTGAACCAGGCCAGGAGAACGAGCCCCAACGCCCGAGCGAACGCGTAACCCCGATCCCGCAAGCCGCCGAAGGTGACGAAAGCCAGGGGCCAGGCCAACGCCTGCAACCCCAACAGCGCCAGCCACCAGATGATGGCCGAGGCCAGGCTGCTTTCTCGCAGCGGATTCCAGGCGACGCGGCCCACATCGGGCAGCGCGTCCACCGGTTGATCCAGCAACAGATTCTTCTCGGGCTTCTGTTCCGCCCCGCCCGCGGCCTTGCCTCCCAGCAGGCCCAAAGTCAGCTTGCTCAGCAGACCGCGGCCCTCCTTCTGGCCCGTGTAGTAGAGCTCGGCCCCCTCCCAGCTTCCGCCCAGCAGCTCATTCCACTCCGCGTCGCTCAGATCCCGCACCTTCTTGAAGATCAGCGTGCGGGGGTGATCATACACCCAAAAACTCTCGTCCGCGCTCTGGTCGGGGATCTCGATGCCGAAAAGTTTGGGATAGGTGTGAAAATCCCCCGCCAGCTCATAGCCCAGCTTGCCCTCGAACAGCAGCTTGTAGAACTTGATGCTCATGGGATAGCGCTGGGGCAGATGCGGCAGCGCCCCATACAGGCGCTTGGTGGCCAACACGTAATAATCCCCCTCCCGCATGTTCTGCTTGATGACCTCGAACTTCTGCGGCGTGTCCTCCTCATACATGGGCATGGTCACATTCCGCCAGCCATGCGCCGCGGCATATCCGCCCGGAATAGGCAAATTCAGCGGCATCCCCTCCTCCCAGTGCTCAGTGATGATGGCGCTGCCGTCGGGGATGTTCTCGTACATCCATTTGGACGCGGTGATGAAGGGGTGCTCGGTGCGATAGACGCCATTCACAAAGGCCAGGGCCCAGAGGATGCTGGGGATGAGCACGACCAGCCCCATGGCCCAGAACCAGCGTTTGGCCCGGCGCTGGGGCGCAGCCACCGCGGCCTCGGGAATAGGCTCCGCCACGAGAGGAGCCTCATCGGGATTCGCGGAAGGTTGCGGCGATTCTTCAGCAGGCGCTGGACGTTTGACGTTTGACGTTTGACGTTTGACGATCCACGCCGCCAGCGCCCACAACATGCCCGCGCCCAGCAGGCTCAACAGCGGATCCACCGGAGCCATGTAACGATTGAACTTGGCCAGAAAACTGCCCGTAATCAGAAAATAGGGAACCAGCCAGGAGAGGATGATCCATTCCCCCGCTTTGGCCCGGCCCAGCAGCGCCCGCAGGATGGCCCAGCCAAAGCCCAGCCATCCCACCAGCCCCAGCAGGATGCCCATGCCCCACAACACCTGTTGCTTGATCTGGTAAAGATAGGGCGTGGTGCCGCGATATTGGCGGGTGAAGGGGAAATCCGCCTCGCCCCGGGCCATCGCGCCCTGCTCTTTGATGACGAACTGGTAGAAATGCGCCCAATCCAGCACCGCAAAGGGCGAGGTGACGAAGAAAGTCGCGCCGGCCACGATGAGGCTGACGCCCGCCAGCAGCCAACCGGGCGCTTTCGTGGCGTCCCCCTCCTTCATTTGGCGATAACTCAGCAGCAGCCCGGCGATGACGGGCGCGGCCAGCACGGGCGTCGCGCTAAACTTGGATGCAATCCCCAGCCCCGCCATGATCCCGGTCAGGATCGTGTACGACCACCTGCCTGTATCCAGCATCTTGATGGCGAAATAGAGGGTGATGACCACAAACGTGGCGGAGATGGGATCCACCGCAAAGAAGTGTGAAAGCTGAATCTGCTGCACGGTGAACGCAGCGAAGGCCGCGGCCAGCAGCCCCACCTGCACATTCCACAGACGCTTGCCCAGCAAAAAGAGGAAAAGCAGGGTGATGGTATCGAAAATCGCCACCAGCACCCGCCCCACCCAGGCGAAGCCTGGCGAGCCGTTGGCGATGCGCATCATGTTTACATATTTTTCGGGAACGCCCGCCTTCTCCGCCAGCGGAGCCAGCTTGGTCACCACATTGCCCGAGGCCGCCAGCAGATAGAGGGGAAAATGCCCGTAGGTGTAGGAGCGCGGATTCCCGTCGGGCCCGATGAAGGGGTTGAGGGGCGATTTCTCCTTGTCCAGCAGGATGGAGAGATCATCGGGCCAGTGGATGGTGGGCGCATAAAAAGCGATGGTGGAGCGCTCATCCGGGTGCGGAAGCTGTCCTTCCGCCCAATCCACATTGTAGGTGCGCAGGGCGAAGCCCGCCAGCAGGATGAGGGCCAGGAGGATGTAGGGGGTGAGGCGACGGAATGTGGTCATACCAAAATCAAGAGAGGGCCGGAGATGGGCGAGGTTTTTCGGCAAGATTCGTCCGATTTCATCCCCCTCCCCCGAACACGAGCGCAGCGAGTATCGGGGGAGGGGCGGGGT
>JALWDV010000096.1 GCA_027036755.1 Anaerolineae bacterium | reverse complement strand
CGGTGCATGGGGATGCCCGAGATGAGCATGGTGGGCGCGCCTTCGGTGGGCATCAGCGAATAGAGCCGCCCGAAAGTCTCGGAAAACGCCTGCACCTTCTCCACCCCGGCCTCGGTGATGGCGAAAACCGCCTGCTCGTTGCCGTGGATGTGCGCCACATCCTCCCAGGTCAGGCTCAGGCCCGGGGACAGCAGCACGCGCTCGGGCGTGAGGCGGGCGCGGGCGAGACTCAGGCCCAGGTCGAGGGAGACGTCGAGCTCGGGCAGGCCCGCGTCGCGGGCGGCCAGCAGCTCGCGGGTCTGGTAAAAAGAGAGGAGGGGAATCACTTTCGCTTCGCCGCCGAATTAAAGGCCACCAGCTTTTCCCTAACAACATCCCACTCAATCCACCCGGCTTTCTCTCGATCTGAATCAGCCTCAGCAAGCCGCGCGTAGGCTTCCTGAATGATGGCCTCATCCTCTTTGTCTTCCAGCCATTCAATCAGGGCTTCCCAATCATCCCTCTCCAGCAAGACAAAACGCTTGCCTTTGACGGTTATGAATTGCGGGGATTGCAGGGCTTCAAGTCCGGTCATCTTTCAACTCCGGGAAAAGCGTGTGATCAATGGCTCTTGGCCGCCTGGACGATGGCGTTCACATTATAACGCATGAAGTCGAGATAGGTCGAGGCGGGCCCGCCCGGGCCGCTGAGGGAGCCGGTGTAGATGGGGATGAGCTGCACGCCTGTATCCTCGGCCACGCGTTTGGCCAGATTGGGATTCACCGTGTTCCCCACCAGGATGGCGTTCACCCCTAGCTGCTTGATGACGTCTTCTAGTTGGGCGATCTCCTGGGCCGAGGGCTGGGCCAGGGCGCTGTGACTGGGGATGATGGCTCCCACCTGCTCGATGCCATAGCGCCGGGCGAAATAGCCGAACACCTTGTGATCGGTCACCACCTTCAGAGGCAGCAGCGGCGTGATCTGGGCCTGAATCCACGCATCCAACGCCTGCAACCGCTCCCAATAAGCCTCGGCGTTTTGATGGTACGCGTCGGCGTGGTCGGGATCGGCCTTGCTCAGCGCGTCTTCGATGTTTTGCGTCCAGATGATGACGTTGTTGGGGTCCATCCACACGTGAGGATCGTAGCGCTGACCGTGTTCTCCGGCCTCAGCGTCCGCCTCCCCGAATTCGATGGGCTCCACGCCATCGGAGACCGCGACGATCTTGTCGGGCGAGACCGCACTATCCAGCACGGGCGTCAGAGTCTCCTCCAGATCGAAGCCACTGACGAACACGATGTCCGCATCAGAGAGCGCGGCGATCTGCTGGGGGCTGGGCTCGAAGCTGTGGGGATCTGCGCCCGCGGGCATCAGCACCGTCAGATCGATGAGGTCATCGCCGATGTTGGCGACCACGTCGCCGATGATGGAGGTGGTGGCGACGACGTTGAGCTTGCCGCTCTCCGCGATCGAGGCGGCAGTCTGCCCGCGGCAGGCTGACAGAGTCAGCGAAAGGATAAAGGTCAGGAACAAAAGGGCTTTCCGCGTCATTGGATTATCTCGCAGTTGGGGATGAGGGATTGTGACAATTCCTCTTATTGGATGCACCGGCGTTACAAAAAGATGCCCGAAGGAGCGGCAATTCCGCACTTTGTTGTCATTCTCGCATTGATTGTATTAGACTGGAGAGCATAAAAATGTCATTTCGTTTACAGTTCTGTCAGATTT
>JALWDV010000095.1 GCA_027036755.1 Anaerolineae bacterium | reverse complement strand
AGAAGCCCCTGGAAACGCCGGTGAAGGTGGTCTGAGGCCCGGTCTTTTCCTCCTCCGGGATGTTCTGCTCCCGCTCCTCGTCCTGCTTTTGCTCGAAAGCCGAGGCGCGGCCCCCTTCTTCCGGCGGCACAACCGATTCCTCCTGACGTTCGATGGCCGGCTCAGAGGCCGTGGGCTCGAACTGAATCCAGCCGTAGGTGGGGAAATACACCTCCACCCAGGTGTGTGCGTCCTTCTCCAGCAACTGATAGCTTCCGGAAAGCGGGTCATACTCGCCCGTGGCGTAGCCCTGGGCCAGCCGGGTGGGAATACCCAAATGACGCAGCATGACGGCCATGCTGGTGGCGTAATAGTCGCAATAGCCCTGCTTTTCCTCGAAGAGGAAGTAATCCGCCGCGTCCTGCTCAGGAGCCGGGCCCGGAATCTGATCGTTGTACTCGTAGCCTCGCAGATAGGTCTCGACGGCCCTTGCGATGTCGTAGGGATTATCGTAGCCCGCGGCGATCTCTTCGGCCAGATCAAACACGCGCTGTGGCACGGTGTCGGGAAGCTGCAAATACCGCTCGGTGATGGCGGGCGAGTAGACGGTGCTGTCATCCCGCAGTTGCGATTCGGTGGCGAAGCTGATGGAGCTGGTGATGGTGTAGCTCTGGCCCGGCTGGATGATGTCGTGAGAGATGATCAACCCCAGCTCGGAGACGCCGATGGCTTCGGCGGTCAACGCCTCCTCGGGCGTCATGGTCTGGGGAATGACCCGGGCGTCCGCGGGCGCGCTGATCGCGATGGGCATGGGTGCGCCCATCAGCACATTGGTCACCTGGCGCATGGTCACGGTTTGCGTGATGATGCGCCGGGCGCCGAATTTGGGCGTGGGCAGCGTTTGCGATGCAAGATCGACGCCCACGGTGTTCCGCAGCTCCCACGACTGCGATGTGTAGGTGTCGAGCACCGTGGCCTGATAGTAGCGATTGACCGCGGATTTCACATCCATCACCGGCGTATTGGTGAGAGAGCGAGCTCCGCCCAGAGGGTGCGAGGCTGTGAAGACCACGCTGGGCGCGGCCGCGCCCCGATCCCCGTAATCCAGCGTGCTAAAGAGTCGATTCCACTCATCTTTCGCTTGCTGCCAGGGCTCTTCAAGGGGATTGACCAGGTCCTGATCATCCGGGCTGAGGGCCGTTGGCAACACCCACGAGAGGAGCACCACCAGCAGAATGAAGATGACGCCGTCCCGCATCACATCGAAGCCGATATCGAAGGGGAAGTAAATGCCCTCGTCGTACCACTGCTCCTCCCGTTCGATCAGCGTGGCCCGCAGCAGCAGCAGCATGGCTGCAATGAGATAAAGCACGAAATAGACTTTGAGATCGACCGGCGCGTAGTAGAGATTGACCAGCATGGCCAGGCCCGTGGGCAGGATGGCCTGCCATTTACGCCCTTCGCGAAAATACACCCAGGTGGCGTTGAAACTGAGAATCCACAGGAGAATCGCCAGCAGCAACACAAAGACCACCGTATCGGCCCCGGGCTGGCCGCTGAAAGCCGCATTGAACCAGATGATGGTGCGCTCGATGATCTGATACGCGGCCTCCTGGCCCGTCACCGCGCCGGTGGCCAGCCCCGACAAACCATAGAGGATGGCGGCCGCGCCGGTGATCGCACCGTAAACGAATGCGAAAAACGCGCCAAAATCGCTGATGGCCACCAA
>JALWDV010000094.1 GCA_027036755.1 Anaerolineae bacterium | reverse complement strand
GCAGATGGGCGGCTCCCTCCCCCGAACACGAGCGCTGCGAGTATCGGGGGAGGGTCGGGGTGGGGGCAAAAGGGAGGCCGGGAGGGGTGAAACCGCCTCCTTTCCGCTTACGGATTCTAAATTTGGAATTGCTGGATCTTGGTAATTACGGCCAAAGCGCATAACAGCCTCTAGCCGTTACGCCCAAATTCTTGTACAATTGAACTGCGGTTCTGGCGCGCATCCCTCAGACCTTCGAGGTCTCATGCCGGGCGCCGACGAGGCCGCTGCGCCCGGTTCGTTACATTTTATACAGCCCGTTCCACGACGCTCACAATTCCCCCAAGAGCAGCCATGCCCGAGCATTCCCCCAACATCATCGATCTCGACATCCGCATTTTCAAGGCGGGCGACGAATTCACCGTCACCGCGCAAACGCCCGACAGCGGCCTGGCCAAAGGCCAGTTGGATGCTGACGCTCTATTCGACGACGGCTTTCAGGAGAAATTGCTCCAGATACGGGAGGAGCCCTTTACCACCGACGCCGCATTGTTTCAGGCGGTGGGCGATGCGCTGTTTCGGGCTTTGTTCCGGGAGCAGATACGGGATTTATTCCTGGCCGTATGGTCGCAGCAGGTGCAGGCCAACGAAGAGAAAGCGCTCCGCTTGCGTCTCAACATCGACGAAGCCGCCATCGAAGTGGCGAGGCTGCCCTGGGAGATGATGCACTGGCGCGGGGCGTTCCTGGCCACGCAGATCAACACCCTGGTCACGCGGCAGATTCTCGACATGGATTACGGCGACATCAAGTCGCTGACGGTGGAAGGGCTGCCACGGGTGCTCATCGTCATCCCCCGGGCCTCGGGCCTGGATACCGACGCCGAGGAGAAGGCCATCAGCGCCTCGTTGGATAAAGCGGGCGTTCCGTACGACGTTCTCAAAGGCAAAACGCCCCTGCAAGCCCTGGATGACGCGCTGGCCGAAAAAGATTACGCCATCCTGCACTTCATCGGACACGCGCAGTTCGAGCAGGATGAAACGGGTGCGGTGCGCGGCAGCCTACGCTTCAACAGCGCTGATGATCTGCCTGCGGAAGAGGACGAAGATTGGGTTCCCGACACCGATCTGCAATCCCTGCTGGGCAACTATCGAGGCCTGAAGCTGGTCGTTCTCAACGCCTGTCACACAGGCGAGGTGGGGCCCGGGGTCGCGCAGCAGGGATTTTGGGGCGTGATTCCCGCGGCGCTGCGCGCAGGCGTCCCCGCGGTGGCGGCCATGCAATACGCCATCCGGGATGATGTCGCCGCGCTCTTCGGCGAGATTTTTTACAAGCGCCTCACGTCGGGCAAGTGGGCCGGGCATGTCGATATTGCCGTCACCCTGGCCCGAAACGCCTGTCTGCTCGCCTTCCCCGATGATCGCGGATTCGCCACCCCCACCCTCTATCTGCGCTCCCGCGATGGCGTCATCTTCGAGCTGACAAAAGGGAAAAAAGCCGCTGACGGCGAAACAGCGGACGCGCCCTGCGAAAAACCGCCCAAACCCTCCGGGCATCTCCTCTATCGCTATCGCAACCTGGATATCGAAGCGCTCGACGCCCGACAGCCCCTGCTCAAAAGCCGATTACAGCGAGTGATGTTCCAGATCGATGAGCTCAAATCCCGGGGCGCGCTCGACGAAAAGAGCGCTTGGCGTCTGCACCGCTATGAAAAGAACCGCGACGATCTCGAAAGAGAGATGGACGAGCTGCAAGATGTGCTGGCCTGGCGCAGCTATGAGGCCTGCGAGGAATTGCGCGCCCTGCGCAAGCAACTGGCCGACAAAAATCGCGAAAAAGAAGCGCTGGAAGCTGCGGGCGCTTACATCTCCTACGATCTCAAAAATACGATCTTCAAACTAAACGAACGCATTCTGAAATTGCAGGAATTGTTGGAAGCGCCTACCAGCCAGCAAATTGAGCAATGAGAAAAACCACGGGCGCAGCGAAGATAAAGGAATCGACGCGATCGAAAAAGCCGCCATGACCGGGGATGAGATTGGAGGAATCCTTGACGCCCGCCTGACGTTTGAACAGCGATTCGCTGAGATCGCCCAGCGGCCCGACCAGACTGATCGCCAATCCCAAAAGCGCACCCTCCCGCCACGTGATGGTAGGCAGCCAGAATTGCGCCATCAGCGCCGCCGCCATGGCCCCGGTGACCAATCCTCCCACAAACCCCTCCCAGGTTTTCTTGGGGCTGATGCGGGGCCATAATTTATGCTTGCCAACAGATAGCCCCGTGAAATAAGCGCCTGAATCCATCACCCACACGGTGACCGCAGTCACCAGCAGCCACATCAGTCCGTCCTGCCGCTCGCGCAACAGGGGCAGAAAACGCAGCGTCATGCCCAGGTAAAACGCGCCGCCCAGGGTGATGAGCAGATCGGTGGGCGCGTTGGGGCGATTGAGAAACAAGGCCGCGGCTAATCCGATGAGGATGACAATCGTCAGGAGAGCCTGCAGGCGGATGGGATCCTGCGGGAGGCCGCCTTCCAGCACCAACAGCCCGGCCACAGGGACGCCCAGCCACATCACTGGCCGGGCGAACGCGTTCAATCCCACCATCCTGAAAAGCTCCCAGGCTGTGACGCCGGCAAACAGCGCCACAGCAGCGGTAAACCACCAGCCTCCCAGCCAGGCCAAAAGGAAAACGAGGGGGATGAGGATGACAGCGGAGATGACGCGCTGCTTGAGCATGACTTACCTCTCGGCGTCTTTGATCTTGCCGAAACGCCGGTCCCGATGCTGGAACACCGCCACAGCCTTGCGCAATTCAGCCTCGTCGAAATCGGGCCAGTAAGTGGGCGTGGAGTAAAATTCGGCGTAGGCCGCCTGCCAGATAAGGAAATTGGAGAGCCGGAACTCGCCGCCGGTGCGGATAATGAGATCGGGATCGGGCAGATCGGACGCGTAGAGATGTTGGCTCACCAGCTCCTCGGTCACATCCTCGGGCGAGACGCCCGCCCGCATGATGGCCTTAATCGCGTCCACGATCTCCGCTCGCCCGCCGTAATTGAACGCCACGTTGAGGGTGATGACGTCATTATCCTTGGTGCGGGCCACCGCCCCTCGAATCTCCTCCTGCAGCGAGGGCGACACGCCAGCCAGACGCCCGCTGTGCAGGATGCGCACGCCCCGGGCGTCCAGTTCGTCCAACTCATCTTGAATGCCCTGGCTGATGAGCCGCATCAGATGATTGACCTCGTCCTTGGGGCGGGCCCAGTTCTCGGTGCTAAAAGCGTACACCGTCAGCGCCTTGATGCCTATTTCCACCGCCTCGATGAGCACCCGGCGGATGTTTTTGGTGCCCGCGCGGTGGCCTGCGGCCCGGGGCATCCCCCTGGCCCGGGCCCAGCGCCCGTTGCCATCCATGATGATGCCCACATGCACCGGGATGATGCCGGAAGCATCGTAAGTGGCGTCGGCTTCCTTGGGCGTGCGACTGAATAAACCTGGCATATCGGGCCTCTAGACTTCCATGATCTCGCTGATTTTCTCTTCGCCGATCTTGTCCACCCGATCCACGTATTTATCGGTCAGCTTCTGTATTTCATCCATGCCATAACGCAAATCATCCTCGGTGATCATGCTCTCCTTCTCGAAATCGCGCAAATCGGAGATGGCGTCGCGGCGTACATTACGGATGGCCACCCGCGCCTCCTCCACCCGGCGCTTGACCTGCCTGGCCAGATCCCGGCGTCGCTCCTCGGTGAGCTGCGGGATGTTGAGGCGGATGATTTTGCCGTCGTTGGAGGGATTGATCCCCAGATCGGAATTGAGAATGGCTTTCTCGATGGTGCGGATATCGCCGGGACTGAAGGGGCGGATGGCGATGGTGCGGGGCTCCGGCACAGTGATCACCGCCAGTTGATTGATGGCCGTGGCCGTGCCGTAATAATCGACCTTCACATGATCCAGCAGCGCGGGCGAGGCCCGTCCGGTGCGAATAGCGGCCAGATCATAAACCAGCGCCTTGACAGCGCCCTCCATGCGTTCTTGAGCATCTTCTTTGACTTCATTGAGAACTTCGTTACTCATCATTGCACTCCTTTGAGAATCAGATGCAAGGGCCTGCAAGATGCGAGTGCACCTGCGATGAACCCTGACCGCGTCGAACGACCTTTCGCAAGGATGCGGCGTGGCGGCGTGCAGTCGTCCGCCCGAACCGCCTCGCTGCGGGCGAAAAGCGGACGAACCATTGCAGCGTCGCGTTTCATTTTACAAGAGGAGCCGCGAAAATAAAAAACAAGCCGAATGGATAATCCACTCGGCCTGTCAGTTTGCTCGGGGCTATTTGTAGATGAGCGTTCCCACTGTTTCGCCCGTCACCGTCCGGGTCAGAGCGTTTTCCTGCCACAGATTCAGAACGATGATGGGCAGATCATTATCCATGCACAAAGTGATGGCGGTGCTATCCATCACCTTCAGGCGCTTGTTCACCGCCTCGATGTAGGAAAGCTGATCGTAGCGCCGGGCGTTGGGGTCCAGTTTGGGATCGCCGTCGTACACACCATCCACCTTGGTGGCCTTGATGAGCACCTCGGCGTCGATCTCCATGGCCCGCAGCGCGCCCGCGGTGTCGGTGGTGAAATAGGGATTGCCTGTGCCCGCCCCCAGGATGACCACCCGACCTTTTTCCAGGTGCCGCACCGCCCGGCCGCGAATGTAGGGCTCGGCGATGGCCTTCATCTCGATGGCGGTTTGCACCCGGGTGACCACGCCCGAACGCTCCAGCGCATCCTGCAGCGCCAGCGCATTCATCACCGTGGCCAACATGCCCATGTGATCCGCCGTGGTGCGCTCCATGCCCAGGGCCAGCCCCTGAGCGCCGCGCCACAGATTGCCCGCGCCGATGACGATAGCCACCTGCACGCCGAGATCATGCACTTCCTTGATCTTCTCGGCCAGCACTTCGGCCTGCGCGGGATCGATCCCAAATCCATTGGGGCCGGCCAGCGCTTCGCCGCCCAGTTTGAGGAGGATTCTGCGATATTTCAGTTCAGACATTTTGCACTCTCAGAGAAGCGTTCAACAAAAGACAAAAGGCGGGAGCTCCACCTGATCTCAAGCCTTATTTTGATGAACATTGACAAAATAATCCGGTTATAGGCTCGGAGCGCTTCGCGCCCGCCGCCAGCGCCGGGGGATGAAGTCCCCCGGCTAGAAACAGCGCCCCTGCGGGGCTAGCCGGATTTATCCGGCGCTGTTCTGTAGCCCGGCGACTTCATCGCCGGGCGGACGTG
>JALWDV010000093.1 GCA_027036755.1 Anaerolineae bacterium | reverse complement strand
TAAATATACCACATCAAGGAATGTGATGCATTTCTCAATAATATTGAATAACAAGGCCAAATGCTGGCATAAAACGAAAATACATTATTTAGGTGAATATAAGCGAAGAACAAGACGTAGTGACAATGATTGAGGAAGATTCCGCGGCCATTGGTGAAGCTATTACACCAGAACTCGCTGTCGTTATTACGTGGGATAGGGTCTCTCACTACTTTGGTGATCCTAATAAGGTAAAGACATTGACTACATTGAAGACATTCGTGATCGGTTTATTATTGATTTGCGATGGTGCTGTTGTAATTGTTGTTCTTGCTGTTATGATGATTGCTGTTGTCTCGGTGTTTCGAGGTGTCACGTGCCGTGCTATTACTTGCAGGAAAATACCTTCCAAGTTGTATTTGCCACCCAAGGAGGTAAAACAATTATAGTATTTAATTATGGTGACATTCAGTGGATGGCAATCCCAGATTTCTACTTTGCCGGGGTAAGCCCAGTGTAACGAGCTTTCGGGCATACATTATATGAACAAGACTGAATAGTATTTCATAATCAATGATAATATAAGCAATGATGATATTGCATAAGCAATGATGAACGGGCACAGACACAGTGGTCTGCACGCGATCATTGGTACTTCACGATGTATCTGTCTTTCCACAGATTCGGATCGAGAACAGTGAAGGCCAATTATTGACATATCCGATTGATTCCACGCCTGAAATGATAAACATTATTAAGTATTCGAATATAGGAGTACCAGGCCGGATTGTGAACAGAATAGATGGAAATTATCCGCTGCTGCGTAAGCTTGCAAATTACAACTGAAAAAATGTATTGCTTATTTATTTTATACGCATAGTAATTTGTGGTTCCCTTCCAGCTTTAGTTGAGCCCCGTTGTAGCCAGTGTACCATTGACAGATATAATGGCAGCGTGATAACGTTCGATGGGTCTACCGAGATGGTTACGAATGCAACCAATCGAAAGTATCTGATATCTAAAGTGTATCAGGCTGATGCAGGCAACAGAACTGACCAGTGCAAGTACATGCTGAGAGCTGCAACTGACGAAAATGTTAGCCTATTTCGGTGTATCGAAGAGAAGTGTTACAGTTATGGTCAATATTACTCTGATGCATAAAACACGAAATAGCGAAATATATTGTAACATCCTGTTTCGTTACTTACAGGGACAGATTAATTGGGTTGCCTTCTCTGTCGGTGTTCACCCCAGAAACCCAGCGAAATATAAAAGGAATTTTGCCTTTGAAAGACATATCAAAGACACGGTGCTAGCAAGGGGCCATCATATGAAGGTATGCTCGTTTGAGTAGATTTAGTCATCTTTCCATAAGAAATAATTAAAACATTAATTATATTATAACAAGTCGTTTTGGTTTGCAGATGATGGTTGACCATTTCCCTTATACTGAGCGGATTGATGACAATGGACAGAATTTGGATATAATAATCGAGAAGACGGCTGTTGGTTGGGTTGTGTGAAGTCCTACGTGTCCCTACGTCATGGAGTACTCTCCAGGGAATGGCGAATATCAGCTGATGTTATATTTAGGAGAGTATTACTAAGGCAAAACGATCGGCATCTGTCAAAATTTCAACGACGATGCGGCAGATGATAGCTTGGATTGCAGCTCTCCGCCACAAATCGCTGATGTGTCTGCAATTGGCCAAAGCTGTTCTTGTCCGATAAG
>JALWDV010000092.1 GCA_027036755.1 Anaerolineae bacterium | reverse complement strand
GGCAAAAGGAGGCCGGGAGGGGTGAAAGCGCCTCCTTTCCGCTTGCGGATTCTAAATTTGAAATTGCTGAATGACGTAATGTGACATTGTCAAGCTATTTTCAAAGCAGTCGCCAGGGAGGAGGAATCTCCTCGCTGGCAAGGGGATTTCTCGGTCGCTGCGCTCCCTCGAAATGACGTAGGATAACTTGAATTTTTTGCTTCTTTTTCCCTTCGCCCTTTGCGTCCCTTCGGCCTGGTCCTTCACTTCGTTCAGGACAGGCTCAGGACATGCTTTCTTTGCGTGAGACCTATTTTCAAACCAGGAGAACATAATGCACCACAACCACGAACCCATTATCGTGCAAGCCAATCGCTTTGGCGCACCTGGCAGATTTTTCTGGCAGGGCAAAGCCTACCATATCGATGTCATCGAACGCATCTGGCGCAATACCCAGGGCAAACGGCGCGGCCAGCGCGTGTACAAGGTGCGCAGCCGCGGCAGAGGCTTTGTCCTGATCTTCGATCAGCGCTTGAGTCGATGGGCGCTGGTGCGAGCGCCGTGGCGCACGCGTCTGGGCCTGGCCGTCGAACGGCTGGCGGCCCGCATCGCAGCCTGAGGGGGAACGCGGGCCGGGCGCAAGAATGCAGTGGGGGACTGCCACGCTGACGCATGGGGAACGCGCCCGGCCCGCTTTTGGTTTATTTTTCCACCAAACTCCTGAGCACGGCCAGATTTTCCACGTCTTCGTGCAGGTCTTTGCTCTTGGGCGTTTCCAAAATCATGGGGATGGATGCGAAGCGCTGGTCGTTGATGATGTTGCGGAAGCCCTCCAGGCCGATGAAGCCCTTGCCGATATGCTCATGCCGATCTTTGCGCGAGCCGAGATCGAATTTGCTGTCGTTGAAATGAAAGCAGCGCAGCAGATCAAGTCCGATGTGCTCATCGAATTGGGCCATGGTCTGCGCGTAGCCTTCGGGCGTGCGGATTTCGTATCCCGCGGCGAAAACATGGCAGGTGTCGAAGCAGATGGCGATGCGCCCGGGCTCCGCGGCCTCCGAGCGCATCGCGGCCAGTTGCTCGAATCGATAGCCCAGATGCTTGCCCGTGCCCGCGGTGGTCTCCAGCAAAGTCAGGGTCTCGAAGCCGGCGGTGCGCTGATGGCAGATATCCAGGGCGCTGGCGATGCGTCGGATGCCGTAGGCTTCGCCGTCATCTTTGGGCGAACCGGGATGCAGCACCACGCCCAGCAGGCCCAGGGCCTCGGCCCGTTCCAGCTCATCCACAAACGCGTCGATGGATTTCTCCCACAATGCGTCATCCGAAGACGCCAGATTGATGAGATAGGAGGCGTGGGAGACGATGGGGCGGACATCGCTTTTCTGCCAGCGTTCCTGCCAACGGGCGATCTCCTTTTCGTCGAGGGGTTTGGTGGCCCAGCGGTTGTTGTTTCGCGTAAAAATCTGCATCGTATCGCAGCCGACGGATTCGGCCCGATCAAAGGCCTTGCTGACGCCGCCTGCTGTGCTCACATGAGCGCCAAAACGTGGGGACATGGGAAGACTCCGGGATTGAGAGGAGATTGATGACTATCAACGGATTGCGGACGCTGTCATGGGCCGCCGACGTCCAACTCATACACCAGGCGGGCGCCCTGATGCCCGGCCAGGGCGAGCAGGATGACCGCCAGAAGCAGCAGGCCAAACCACATCCACAACTTGACCCCGGTCAATTGATCTCGCTTGCGCCAGGTGAAGTGGAAATAAAGCGCCAGGCCGAAGACGATCCACATGACAATCATCAGCGTGGTGTGTCGATCCGCCACCTGCGCCGCGGGCGAATCCGCGGGGATGCTGTTTTTGTCGATCAACCCCGTAATCAGAGCGGGAAGCGTCAGAACCCATCCGGCCAACAGGCTGTAAACGCCCCACTTTTCGCCCTGGGGCTTTTTGAGCAGACCAAAGAGGATGGCGGCGATTGCGCCCGCAATCAACAGGGCGATGGGGAAATGCACGAAGCTGGGATGAAGAGGGAGGCCAAACATGAGCGAGCTCCGTTGTGGTGCAAGAGGGGAGAAGATGGATGCGTTTGTTTGCAGAGAAAATCAGGTTGAGCAAATCCATTAGGGTGCGTCCCAAATGAGTTGGAAAGTTAAAATAATCCATTCATTAACGGGGCGCTTCGCGCCCGCGGCCAGCGCCGGGCGGACGTGGCAAACGCTTCAACCGAAAAAGGACGCACCCAATCCATTATAGCGATTCTTCCTATTTCGACAACCCGCGCGGAACAACGAAAGCAATTTCGGCTCAACAGGATTTCAGGGGGCATTGGTTTTATCAGACCCGTCAGATTGCGAATCCGCCCGGCATCTCACCCCCTGAAATCCAAAAGAACCGCAATTTTAAATTTGGCCTGACTTGCCTACGCAATCTTTTGGCTTGCAACGCCTCTCCAACATCTTTGTCTGTCAGTCGAGCTTGCTGTATTATTTCTCCTGTCATCTGCGTCTCGCCTCATGTTCTGTTGCGTAAGTCATCCTGGCCACTGGCGGCAATTTGCAGGCGCGACGAATTCTCGCTCGCCCCCCTTCAGAGGAGCCACCATGAAACGCATCTCGTTCATCCCCCCCATCCTCGCCCTTTCGGTGATGGTCCTGGTCTTGTTGATCGCGAACGCATCCATCCCATCCGCATTTGCCGGCGGCCCGTCGAAACCTGAGGCCCTCAACGATCCTTACGTCGCACCGCCCACACTGCCCCTTGAAACCACCGGACTGCCGCCCGCACCGGCAATTGTGCACAAGCCAGGCGCGCTGGAAGTTCGCGACGTTATGCCCTTGCCCAGACGCAAGCCATCGCCGGACAATTTCTTCACCGCAAGCCAGACGGCCAATGTGCAATCGTGGCAAGGCGCGACCGCGATGCCCGCCCCATTGACCACCTGGGAGGGCATTCCCCACACCGGCGTTCTGCCCCCCGACGTCATCGGACAGGTTGGGCCCAACCACTATGTGCAGATGGTGAACGGAGGCGGCGGAGCGCATGTTCGCATTTGGGATAAAACTGGCGCGCAGCTTTATGACTTCGAAATGAAAGCCCTTTGGCCCGCGTCCGATGTCTGCTATAAAAGCGCCTACGGCGATCCCGTCGTCCTCTATGACCAGATGGCCGACCGGTGGGTGCTCACCCAGTTCGCCTTGCCCGATCCACCCTACTACGAATGTTTCGCTGTTTCCAAAACCGGCACGCCCACCAACGATCCCAACGATTGGCATCTCTACAGCTTCAAAGTTCACAACACGAAGATGAATGATTATCCCAAGCTGGGAGTCTGGCCCGATGGCTATTACATGTCGGTCAATCAATTCGGGGTCAGCGACAATTGGGCTGGCGCGGGCGTCTTCGTCTTCGATCGAAACGCCATGCTCAACGGAAACGCCGCTACATTCCAGTACTTCGATCTTGAGAACATCAACAGCGACTATGGCGGTCTGTTGCCCAGCAATTTGATGGGGAGCCTCCTGCCGCCCGCAGGCGCGCCCAATTACTTTATGTCCGTCGATATGGACTGGAGCGGATCAGACGACATCCTCCATATCTGGGAATTTCACACAGACTGGAACACCCCAATCAACTCCACCTTCACCCTGGTCAAAGAACTGGTCGTCGATCCATTCAACTGGAACTTTGACGGCGCTGGCGGCTCTCGCAACAACTGGGATATCCCCCAACCCGACACCAACGTAGAGCTCGACTCCCTCTCCGATCGCCTGATGATGCATTTGTGGTATCGAAATTATGGTGATCACGAATCCCTGGTTGTCAACCACACCGTCAACGTAGGCGGCGGCGCAGATCACGCCGGAGTTCGCTGGTATGAGATTCGCGGCGGCGCAGTGGATGGCACGCTGTCCGACGCGACCATCTATCAGCAAGGAACCTACGCCCCTGATGAACACCATCGCTGGATGGGGAGCGTGGCCATGGATCATGTCGGCAATCTGGCCGTGGGATACAATACTTCCAGCGACACCCTCTATCCTGGCATACGCTACGCCGGGCGTTTGGCCAACGATCCTCTGGGACAACTCAGCATGGGCGAAGGCGTCATCATCAACGGCGGCGGCAGTCAAACCCATGACGCCGCCCGCTGGGGCGATTACAGCTCTCTGACCGTAGACCCGACCGACGATTGCACCTTCTGGTACGCCGCCGAATACATGCAAACCACCAGTAGCGCCAACTGGCAAACTCGCATCGGATCCTTCAAATTCAACGATTGCAGCATCACGCCTGACTTTACACTCTCGGCCACGCCCGCCAGGCGGGCCATCTGCGCCGGCGATGATGCAGACTATACGGTCGAAGTTGGCGCCATTGCCGGTTTTAGCGATTCCGTCACCCTAAGCGCCAGCGGCCACCCCGCAGGAACAACCCCAACCTTCAATCCCAACCCCGTCACGCCGCCCGGCAACAGCGATCTCGTCATTGACAATACGGCCTCCGCCGCCTCTGGCGACTACACCATCGTCATTGAAGGCGATGCGAACACAATAACGCACACCACCCAGGTCCATCTATCGGTCTTCGATGTCTCTCCAACAGCGCCAACGCCAGAAGCGCCTGCTGATGGAGTCGTCGGCGTTTCCACCACCCCTGTGTTTTCCTGGACGAGCGTCACAGACGCCCAGAGCTACACGTTGGAGATCGCCACGGATGCAGCTTTTTCAAACATCGTTCACGCCATTACCGATATTGCAGGAACCTCTTACACGCCCGCCACGCCATTGAGCGTCGACACGATTTACTACTGGCGCGTCAAGGCGGTCAATCCGTGTGGCGATAGCCCCTGGTCCGCTGCATTTAGCTTTACAACAGAAAACCTGTATTGCAGTTCTCCGCACCTCGCCATCCCCGATAACGATGCAGAGGGCGTATCTGACACGATTTCTCTGACAGACGCCACGCAACTGCAAGACTTGGATATTAAACTCGACATTTCACACACCTATGTCGGGGACCTGATCATCACCCTGGAGCATATCGATACCAGCACGAGCGTCACCCTCATCGACCGGCCGGGCGCGCCCGCTAGCGACTATGGATGCAATGGCAGTGACATAGACGCCACCATCGATGATTATGGCCCGGACGGCGACGCGGAGACCATGTGCAATGCGCACCCAGGTATCAGTGGCCGCGTCCGCGGCGGCGATCCACCCAGCTCGACTCTCCTGGCGGCATTCAATGGCGAGACGCTCTCCGGCGACTGGAAAATCACCGTCAGCGA
>JALWDV010000091.1 GCA_027036755.1 Anaerolineae bacterium | reverse complement strand
CTTTGCGTGAGACATTTTTCGATGCCATTATGATCCCTCGCCCCCGTCCCGTCGTCAGCGCCACGCCCTTCGACCGCCACGGAGCCATCTCGCCCGCGGAGTTGGAGCGGCTGGGGCTGAGCGCCGCCGACATCATCGATTTCAGCCTCAGCGTCAATCCCTATGGGCCCGCGCCCGCAGTGCGCGACGCCCTGGCCCGCATCCCTCTGGAACGCTATCCTGATCCCGACGCGCTGGCCCTGCGCCGGGCACTGGCCGCGCACGTGCAACGCCCCATCCAGCAGATCATCGCCGGCAATGGCTCGGCCGAGCTGCTGTGGCTGATTGCGCTGGCCTTTGTGCTGCCGGGAGATCGGGCGATGATCTTCGGGCCCACCTTCGGTGAATACGCCCGGGCCGCCCGGCTGATGGGCGCCGAAATCCTGTCGTGGCGGGCGTCGCCCAAAGAGGATTTCGCCCTCCGGCCCGACGCCATCGCCCGCGCCCTCGACCAGGCCCGGCCCAAAATTGTATTCCTCTGCCACCCCAACAATCCCACCGGTCAGCTCGCGCCCCTGGACGCGCTGGCCCGGTGGGCGGCGGCCCATCCCGCCGCGCTCTTCGTGGTGGATGAGGCCTATCTGCCCTTCGCCCCGGGCGCGCCCTCCGCCCTGACGCTGCCCGCCCCCAACATCCTCGTCCTCCGCTCCATGACCAAAGCCCAGGCGTTAGCGGGCCTGCGGCTGGGCTACGCGGTGGGGGATGCAGATGTGATCCGGGCGCTGAGCAAAGTGCAGCCGCCGTGGAGCGTCAACGCCCTGGCCCAGGCCGCGGGCGTGGCCGCGTTGGCCGCACAGGCGCATCTTGCTGAGACCCTGGCGAAGCTGACCGCGGACAAAACCGTGTTGCTCGCTTCCTTGCAGGCGGCGGGCTGGCGGCCCGTGCCCTCAGCCACGCATTTCTTCCTGCTGCCGGTGGATGACGCGGCCGCGTGTCGCTCGGGCCTGTTGCGGCAGGGCGTGGTCGTGCGTGATTGCACCTCCTTCGGCCTGCCCCGCCACATCCGCATCGCCACCCGCACGCCGGAAGAAAACGCCCGGTTGTTACAAGCGTTGGCCCAAATCCCAAATCCGAATTCCCAAATCCGAAATTCAAACTCCCCACTATGACCAACCTCACTCTCATCCTCGGCGGCGCGCGCAGCGGCAAATCCACCTATGCCGAAGAAATGGCGAAGGAACTGGGCGGCGATGACGTGCTCTACATCGCCACGGCCCAGGCGCTGGATGCAGAAATGAGCGACCGCATCGCCAGACATCGGGCGCAGCGCCCGGCCGCGTGGCGCACTCTGGAGGCCCCCCTGCATCCGGGCGAGGAGCTCCTGGCCCAACGCCCGCCCGAACCGATCATCCTCCTCGACTGCCTGACCATGCTGGTCTCCAATCTCTTGCTGGCCCGCGAAGCCGAGGGCGAAGCTGCCGCCGAAGCTGCGGTGCAGGCCGAGGTGCGCCAACTCATCGAAGCGGCCCGGCGGCTCGACGCCCATCTCATCATCGTCTCCAACGAGGTGGGCCTGGGCCTGGTGCCCGACAACGCCCTGGGCCGGGCCTATCGCGATCTGCTGGGGCGGGCCAATCAAACCCTGGCCCGGGCCGCGGACGAGGTGATCTTCATGGTCGCGGGCCTGCCCATGGTCATCAAATCGGGCTGAACAACCGCCCGATGGGAACCGCCCAGATATTGGGTTCAATCTGTTGCAGCATGTTTCCCTGATAAACCACCAGGCCGCCGCGCCATCGCTCCCCCATCTGTTTGGCAAAAATACGTAACGATCTGGCCTGGGAGCGGCTTACCTGCAAGCTGGTTTTGATCTCGATTCCCCACACGCCCTGTGCGGTCGAGACCACCAAATCCACCTCGGTTCCATCATGCGTGCGATAAAATGAGATGTCGGTGGAGGGGCGCATCGTCTTGATCCATTTGTAGCATTCCCCCACAACGAAGGTTTCCACCAAAGCGCCGGAAAAATCTCCCCACATGCCTGTTTGCTCTCGCCAAAGGCCCACATCAATCCAGTACAGTTTGGGCGATTTTACGAGGCGCTTGGTCTGATTTGCGAAAAATGGCAGAAGCTGAAACGTTTGATAAGAGAGCTTCAGGTATTGCAGATAATTTTTGGCGGTGCCAGGACTCACGCCCGCATCTCGCGCCAGGTCGGCATAAGAAAGGAGTTGTCCTGATCGCAACGCTGCAAGCCGTTGAAATCGGCGGAAGGGAGCAAGATCATGCAGTCGCGCCAGATCGGATAGGTCTCTTTCCAGATAAGTCAGGGTGTAGGAGCGCAGCCAATCATGGCGCTCTTCATCGCTTTGCGACAGCAGCCCCGGCATGCCGCCCCAGGTTAGCGCATAGTTCAGCCATCTCTCCAGGTCGAACGCAGCTTCTCCCAGCAGCGTGGCCGGCTGTGATTGCAAGAGCTCATCGGCGCTTCCCTCTCTGGTCAAAAACAGGTCGAAGAGGGGGGGGCGCAAAGACTCTTTGGACATCATTTCGGTCAACATCAGGGGCCACAACTCGAATACGAAAACGCGGCCAGCCAGTGTTTCGCGAATGCGTTTGAGCATCAATATCTGTGATGATCCCAGCAACACGCTGAAATCAATATCTCCGCGATCATAGGCGAATTTGATCTTCTCGAACAGGCTGGGCTCTTTTTGCGCTTCATCGAGGATTGCCCTCCCCACGCTTTGCCCCCAACTGCGGGTAGGGAGTTCCCGGAGCTGCTGGCGTTGCTCGACTTCATCGAGCGAAATGTAGGTTAATTCGGGATAAGTTTGCAGCGCCAGGGTTGTCTTCCCCGTCTGGCGGGCGCCGGTAATCAGCACCAGTCGACGATCCTGGGATGATGGCAAACGTTGTGATAGAAATCTCGGTACTATCATTGCGGAATTTTAGCGAAAAACAACAATGACGATGTGGAATTTTAGTGAAAAACAATAATTCAAAATCATTCTACCACACCTGTCCTAAAAAGCCCTCATCTCACGCAGAGCCGCAAAGTAACTGCTAACGTACCCCGGTTAACTAACCACAAAGGGCACAAAGGCACTAAGAACACGAAGAAAAAATGTATAAATTTCCCTTTGTGCCTTTGTGTCTTAGTGTTCTTAGTGGTTTTCGGGTGACGACCTTAGTAGTTACGCCGCAAAGGTAAAAAAGACATGATTTGTCTCGGTGCGCCCCGGGCGCTATGCGTTTTTCAGCAAATCCGCAGATACTGCCCGATGAGCGCGGCCTTGTCGTAACGCCCCATGCTGCGATAGGCTTCCTCCTCGAAATCCAGCGAGAGGGTGGGCACGCGCAGCTCCGCCACCTGGATGTAAAGCCGCAGCGCCCGCAGGTTGGGCGGATCGTCCCAGCCGCCATCCTCATCCCGATGCTGCATATCGCCCATCACCTCCATCTGGAGGCCGTCGATCTCGAAGACGGCGAACCAGGAGCGGGTGTGCTCTGACTCCCGAAAATAAGGCGGCGTCACCATCTCATCAGCGAAAAGGCGGGCGAAGGCTTCCACGCCCGCCCGGTCGGTCTGGATGTCGATGTCGTGGGGCGTGAGGGGGATGCCCTTGATGGCCAGGCCCAGGCTGCCAGTCAGCACCCACACGATATCGCTATCCTCCAGCCGCCGGTGGATTTTGCGCAGGGCGTGCAGGAATTCGGGGGGGATCAGGGATGCGCTCATACGACCTCCAGCGCCCGGGCGAGATCAGCGATCAAATCCTGGGTGTCCTCGACGCCCAGGGCCAGGCGGATGAGTTCATCGCTGATGCCCAGGTCCCGGCGCTGCTCGGGCGGGGTATCGAAGTAGGACATGATCGCGGGCTGGATGACCAGGGTGTCCACGCCGCCCAGCGAGGGGGCGATGTGGGCCAGGCGCAGGGCGTCTACAAAACGGGAGGCAGCGGGTCCGTCGCCTGCGATCTCGAAGCTGACCACGCCGCCAAAGCCCGACATCTGTCTGCGGGCCACTGCATGGTCGGGATGCGATTCCAGGCCCGGATACCACACCCGGCGGATTTTGGGATGATTTTCCAGGAACCGGGCCACGGCCATCCCCGACGCGTTCTGTCGGGCCACCCGCAGGCCCAGGGTTTGCAGCCCGCGGTTGATCTGGTAGGCGGTGGATGGATCGATGACCGCGCCGAACAGGGCGTGGCTCTCCCGCAGCCGCTGGATGAGTCCGGCCCCGCCGATGATGGTTCCGGCCAGCAGGTCGTTGTGTCCGGCCAGATATTTGGTGACGCTATGGATGACCAGATCGATGCCCAGAGACAGGGGCTGCTGGTTCAGGGGCGTGGCGAAAGTGCTATCGATGAGGGTGATGACGCCCCGGGGACGGGCGATGGCGGCCAGGCCCGCCAGATCCACGCAACGCAGGAAGGGATTGGTGGGCGTCTCCGCCAGGATGAGACGGGTGTTGGGGCGAATGGCCCGCTCGATGGCGTCCAGATCGCCCGAAGGGACGGTGGTGGCCTCGACGCCGTAGCGCTTGAGAAAATCGTTCACGAACACCCGGGTGCGATGGTAGGTGTCCTCCCCCACGATGAGATGATCGCCAGCCTGCAACAGCAAAAGCAGCGGGATGGTGATCGCGGCCATGCCTGAGCTCAACAACAGCGCGTCCTCCCCCTTCTCCAGCGCGGCCAGCCGCTCCTCCACCGCCCGCACCGTGGGATTGCCATAACGCCCGTATTCCTGCCGGGCCAGGGCGTCGCCCTCCGACTTGTGGGCGATGAGATCATCGGTGTTGCGGAAGGTGTAGGCCGCGGACTGGATGATGGGCGGCGTCAGGCTGTAATAGCCGTTATCCTCCCGCACGCCCGCGTGCAACACGCGGGTGCTGGGGCCGGGCGCGGGATCAGGTGCGACGGGGTTGCGGCCATTGCCGTTGACGCGGGTGGCGGGGGAGATGTTTGTCGGTGTCAGGGATCGCATTGCTGCCTCCGAAAGGAAATGTCGATGATTGATGATCAATGATTAAAGTCCGGACAAAGATTCACTTAACCCTTTAATCTTTAATCATTACTCATTGATCAGTCGCCTATCCAGAAAGGCAGCGCTCGGTGGTCAATAAAAAACAGACCTCCGGGCGAGAGGTCTGTCAAAAAATGCTGCGATCTGACACTCCTCTCATCGTCCAGAATGTTACTCTGTCCGGCATTGGCACCTGGGACGCTATCGTCCTGGTTGCCGAGGCTTCATCGGGCCGGTCCCTCCGCCTCTCTGGATAAG
>JALWDV010000090.1:4992-5276 GCA_027036755.1 Anaerolineae bacterium | reverse complement strand
GCAAAGGAGCGAAGCGACTGGCGGGGGAGGGCCGGGGTGGGGGCCAGGTCCAGCGGCCAAGGCTGCAAAACTGACGAACGCTGTCTTGAACGTTGGCGCAGCAGGCCTACCTTAGTAGTTACCCGGCGGGCCTGCTAAAGCCAATTGCCCCCGCAAATCCCATTGAAACGAATGGGTGCGTCCTAAATGAGTTAGGGCCAGCCGGGCGTTTTGGCCGAATGATGAATGTTCACAACCCGAATCGCTATAGTGGCGTTCGCCACGTCCGCCCGGCGATGAAGTCG
>JALWDV010000090.1:0-4982 GCA_027036755.1 Anaerolineae bacterium | reverse complement strand
AAACAGCGCCGGATAAATCCGGCTAGCCCCGCAGGGGCGCTGTTTCTAGCCGGGGGACTTCATCCCCCGGCGCTGGCGGCGTTGCTGTTTCTTCAACCGAAATAGGACGCACCCGAATCGAATCTCCTCGCTTGCAAGGGGATTTCTCGGTCGCTACGCTCCCTCGAAATGACGTGAAATCTCACGCCAAGACGCAAAAGCCGCTAAGAATTCTTTGCCTCTTTTTTCCTTTGCGCCTTGGCGGCTTTGCGTGAGATCGACTTTCAAAACACACCATTATGACAACTATCAACTTAGAGAAAACGCTGACGCGCGTCGAGGAGATGGTGCGCGAAGCCGGCGCAATCGTGCGCAAATATCACGATCAAACAGACGAGATCGAATGGAAGGGCGAAAACGATCCCGTCACCGCCGCGGACAAAGCGGTGAACGAATTTCTGGTGGCCCGCCTGACCGCGTCCTTCCCCCACATCGGCGTTCTGGCTGAGGAAAGCAAGGATGATCTCGCCCGGCTGAACTACGACGCCATCTGGTGTATCGACCCGCTGGACGGCACCAAGGAATTCATCGCCCGCAATGGTGAATTCAGCATCATGGTCGGGCTGGCCCTGGCGGGCGAGGCGGTTTTGGGCGTGGTCTATCAGCCCATTATGGATTTTATGTACAGCGGCATCCGCACCCAAGGCGCCTGGTTCACCACGCCCGAGGGCCGCTCGCGCATGAGCGTCAGCAAGATATCCAATCCGCAGGAGATGCGTCTCATCGTCAGCCGCTCTCACCGCAACCCCATCGTCGATAACATCAAAGGAGCCCTGGGCATCACCCGGGAGCGCATTTCGGGGTCGGTGGGATTGAAATGCGGGCTCATCGCCCGGGCCGAGGCTGATCTCTACCTACATCCGGCTCCGGGCCTGAAGGAATGGGACACCTGCGCGCCCGAAGCCATTTTGGTCGGCGCGGGCGGGCAGGTCACCGACTGCTGGGGCCGTCCCTTCCGCTACAACCAGCCCGATGTTCACCGGCATTTCGGACTGGTCGCCTCCAACGGCGAATCCCACCCCCGCATCATTTCCCTGCTCATCCCGGTTCTAAACGAGCAAGGGCGGACGTTCGAGCAAGCCTGGTAAGCGACCATGAACGAAACGCCCAAATCATCCCTGCTCTCCCTGGAGCCCGAACACCCCATCCCCACCGCGCCCGAACGCCCCCGGCCCATCTTCCTGCGTGAACTGCCCAAATACGACAGGGAATTTCGGCATACCCTGGCGCACATCTTGCTGCCCGTCGACCTGCTGGTGGAATTTGGCATCGATCCCATCACCCTGCGCAACAAAGAGAACAAAGTGATGGTTCACACAGGACATTCGGAGGATGGAATGGTTTGGGCCATGCGCCTCCTCAACGACATCGATCCCCGAGACCCGCTGATGGAGATCGAGCTGGCGGATACGCCGTTCAATCGCATCGTGGTCAACTGGGTGGCGATGAACGATCCCCGCGCGCCCCGCTTCGATGTGGATCGGATGCCCGACGGCTTGCCGACGCTGCGCGGCACGGCCCGACGCAACCTGCAGGCCGAGACCGCGGCGCTTGAGGCGGGATTGGCTCCGGGCCAGGTGCGCAAGGGATTGCGGCATTTCAGACGCTTGCTGCAAGACCTGGAGCAGGTTTTTGCGGCCATGCACCAGTATGAATTCGATGTCGAGCCCCTCTTCTACCACGCCGCCATCCTGTTCGAGCGTTATGGATTTCGATACGCCCGCGGCGAGCGCTTCATGCAACGCATCCATAAGGGCTTTCTGCCCGGCGGAGATCTGCGGCGCAAGCTGGACGGCAGCACGCCCTTCCGCCAGCCCGAACTGGCCGACAGCATCCGCGGGCGCTCCTGGGCGCTCCATGACGGGATCATGGATGAATTCTGGGACGGCGTGAAGATGTACAAGCGCTTGGGCGTTCATGCTGGCGTAGACACCGCGCCGGGCGTGGCGTGGTAAGATGTAGTTTTGGCTTTCCTAAAAAAAGGCCACGAAGACACAAAGATACGAAGGCGCGAAGGAAAAAGATAAGGTAGCGAATCACCGTATCTTCCGAGCGCCGTCTTGGATGATGTGTAGCGCCTTTGCGCCCTTTGTGGTTTAATAACCGGGGTGCGTTAGCAGTCACCACGCATTACGCGTTACGCATTACGCATCACGCCCGTTGCAAACTCGCCCAACGTGGGCTCAGCCAACCTTCCGCAACCAGCGATCATTCTATTTTGACAATGTCACATTGTCGAACTATTTTCAAAGCATTCATCTAGTGAACGCAGATTAACATGGCCTTCGACCATAGATTTTTACGAACTATCCGCGTTCATCCGCGTTCGTCCGCGTCCTATTCACGGATCAGGGCGACGTTAACAGTTACCTTCTCAGGAGACACGCAAGCGCTATGTCGAAACCATTTCCTGTCACCGACGCCGATTTTCGCGAAAAAGTCCTGAAAAGCGACATCCCCGTCATCGTGGATTTTTGGGCCATCTGGTGCTCGCCCTGCAAACTCATCGCCCCCATCCTGGAGGACCTGGCCGCGGAATATGACGGCAAGGTCAAAGTCGCCAAGCTGGATGTGGACCACAACCCGCAAACGCCCGGCCAGTACAGCATCATGGGCATCCCCACGCTGATCATCTTCAAGGATGGCGCGCCCGTGGAGCGCATTGTGGGCTACATGCCCAAAGCGCGGCTGTTGCAGCGCATCCTGCCTCACATCGAATAATCATTAGACATTATCGGCAATGACCTGCGGCGAGGCGAGCTATCAACTTTTCGCCCAATCATGCCCGAATCAATGATCAATGATTGATGATTAAAGGGGAAAACCCGCTGATTTAGCCTTTAATCATTCTTCATTAATCAGTTGGGTGCGTCCCATTTCGGTTGGAAGCGTTTGCCACGTCCGCCCGGCGATGAAGTCGCCGGGCTACAAAACAGCGCCGGATAAATCCGGCTAGCCCCGCAGGGGCGCTGTTTCTAGCCGGGGGACTTCATCCCCCGGCGCTGGCGGCGGGCGCGAAGCGCCCCGTTAATGAATGGATTATTTTAACTTTCCAACTCATTTGGGACGCACCCTAATCATTTGAGCGTTGCCAGCAGCATAACGCCTGACATGAACGACAGCCTTCTTATTTCCAATAACATCTAGCAGATCATGGCCCACGACATTCCTCACGACCCCATCGAGGCGCTGTTTCGGTGGGCGGAAAACGGCGTGCGCGGCGCGCTGGCCATGGTCGTCAAGACCTACGGCTCTTCGCCCCGCCCGCTGGGCGCGCTGATGGCCGTCTCTGAAACCGGACAGATGGCGGGCTCGGTCAGCGGCGGCTGCGTGGAGAGCGCGGTGGTGCAAGAGGCCATGAACGCGCTGGCGGATGGCCGCGCCCGTCTCAAAACCTACGCCATCAGCGATGATTGGGCCATCGACGCCGGTCTCACCTGCGGCGGCAACGTCGAGATTTTCATCCTGCCCTGGGAGCAGAACCCGGTTTGGCGCGAGCTGCTTTCGGCCCGAGAAAACCGCGAGCCCGTGGCGCTGGGCGTGGGCTACGCCGGGCGCTGGGAGGGCGAACTGGGGCTGTTTTATCGGGATGGCCGGGCTGTCGGGCCTCTGGCCGGGCATCGCCACGCGCTGCAAGACCTGCTGGCGGCGACCTTTCGCGAGGAGACCGCGCACTCGGGCGTGGTCCTGCCCGATGGCCGCACCGCGGTGCTCTTCATTCCCTTCTTCCTGCCCCAGCGCCTGATCATCGTGGGAGCGGTGCACATCGGCGTCTCGCTGGTGCATTTCGCCAACGAGCTGGGCTACGAGACCATCGTGGTGGATCCGCGCCCGGTCTTCGCCTCGTCCGAGCGCTTCCCCCACGCCCGCCAGCTTCTGGTCGCCTGGCCGCAAGAGGCCATCCCCGAGCTGCGGCCCGACTCCGGAACCAGCATTGCGGTCATCAGCCACGACGACAAAATCGACATCCCGGCCCTGGAGCTGGCCCTGAACAGCGACGCCCGCTACATCGGCGCGCTGGGCTCGCGCAAGACCATGGCCCGGCGGGCCGCGGCTTTGCGTCAGGCGGGCTTCAGCGAAGCTGATCTGGCCCGCATCCACAACCCCATCGGCCTGGATTTGGGCGGCCGCAGCCCCGAGGAGATCGCCCTGGCCGCCATGGCCGAGATCGTCGCGGCCCGTTACGGGCGGGCGTAAAATGCCGACCCGCGTCTACATCGCCCCGGCGGGAGCGGGCAAGACGACCTTCGTGCTGGAGGAGGCCCGGGAGCGAGCCTCGCGGTGGGAAAAGACGCGGGTGGTGGTGAGCAGCAGCCGTCAGGCTGTGGCCGCGCATCGACATCTGGCCCGCCTGGGCGGCGGCATGGGCGTGCGCATCCAAACCATCTTCGGGCTGGCCCGCGAGCTGCTGGATCGCACCGGTTCGGACCTGACCCTCATCAGCGACCCCATCCAGGTGCGCTTTCTGCGCTCGCTGGTGGATGAGGCCCGGCTGGATTACTACGCGCCGCTGACCCATAAGCCCGGCTTCATCCGGGCGCTGCGCGGGCTCTTCGCCGAACTCACCTACGATCTCATCACCCCCGCCGAATTCGGGCGGCAGGTGCGGCGCATGGGCGAGCCCCCGCGGCTGGCCGAGCTGGCCCGGCTCTACGCCAGGTATCAGCGGCGCTTGCAGGAAGAAAAGTGGATGGATCGGGCCAGCCTGCTGCATCACGCCCGGGATGCCATCGCCGCCGCGCCCAACCTCATCGGGCGCTGGGATTTTCTGGCCGTGGACGGGTTCACGCGCTTCCGGCCTGCGGAACTGGCCCTGCTGCAAGCCGCGTCCGGGCTGACCGACGTCACCGTCATCACCCTGCTTGGCCATCTGCCCCCGACCGAAACCGCCGCGTCCGCTCTCTTCGATGAAACCATCGCCCAGGTGCAACGCGCATTCGCCA
>JALWDV010000089.1 GCA_027036755.1 Anaerolineae bacterium | reverse complement strand
GTCACCTACAGCTCGTGGCAGAGCTTCGAGGGGGCTTTGCTGGATTTGACCGATGGCCCGGGGCCCATCGCCTGCGAATACTCGCCCGATTGCGGCATCCCCTACGTCTCCTGGATCGACGCGGGCACAGCGGAGCAGCTCCTTCGCCTGGGTTATGAGCTTCGCTCATCCGCCGACCTCATCCAGGCCATCTACGCCACCTGGACGCCCGCCCAGCTCGAAACCCACCGCCGGGCCGTGCAGATCTGCATGGACGCCAAAGACCTGGCTTTCGCCACCATCGCCGACAGGCTGCGCGCGGGCGTCGCCACCACCGAGATCGATATCCAGCAGGTGATTCTGGATTACTTCGCGGCCCACAACCTGAATCCCGACCATCCTCCCATTGTGGCCGTGAACGAACACGCGGGCGATCCCCATTACAGTCCCGCGCCCGAGCGGGCCAGCCTCATCCAGCCGAACGATCTCATCCTCATCGACCTGTGGGGCAAGCTGAAGGATGCGCCGGATGCGGTCTTTGCGGACATGACGTGGATGGGCTACGCGGGCGCGCATCCTCCCGCCCGCATGAGGGAAGTGTTGGATGTGGTGGCCCGGGCCCGGGATGCGGCCATCGCCCTGGCGGAGGCCCGCATCAGCGCGGGGGAGCCGGTGCATGGCTGGGAGGTGGACGACGCGGCGCGCTCGGTCATCCGCGCTGCGGGCTACGGCGATTATTTCATCCATCGCACGGGCCACAGCCTGGATGCGGATATCCACGGCGCGGGCGTGAACATCGATAACCTGGAGACCCGGGACACGCGGCGCATCATCCCGCGCATCGGTTTCACCATCGAGCCGGGCGTTTACCTGCCCGAGTTCGGCGTGCGGCTCGAGATCGACGTCTTCGTGCATGACGACCGTCTGGAAGTGACCACCCTGCCTCTGCAATACGAGTTCGTGCGGGCGATGTGAACATCCCAGAAGCGCTTTTCTCGGACGGATGCGGGCGAGACGCGCGGGTTATTCGGCTGGCAGGAAGATCAACAATGCCGATCCTTTGCTGTCGTAAAGGGTGAGCATGTCGTTCTGGATGTCGAAGGCGGCGGCGTTGCGCAGGTTCTTGAGGAAGGCCTGTTCGGTTTCCATGACGTCCGCGGGCTCGGTGCAATCCATCTCTGTTGACGCTAGCGGGCCGATGCTGATTTTGTCGCCATCCACCTGATAGCCGCCGCTGTAGTTGTTGCATCCGGCGTTGCCTGCCACCTTGCCATCTTCGCCAAAGATGGCGGTGATTTTGGATGTGGCGAGGGTGGTGGCCATGCCGCCCTTGCCGTTGTTGAAGCTCTGCAAACGCCAGGGCGTGGAGGTGAGGGCGAGGGTCTCGGCCGGCGCAAAGGTCAGCAGCTTGCCGCCATCTTTGTCATAGAGGGTGAGCGCGTCGCCCATGACGCTGAAAGATGCGGCTTTGCCCAGATTGTCGAGGAAGGCCCGCTCGGTTTTCATCACGCCTTCCGGTTTGGCGCACATCTTGCGGGTGGCGGCCAGAGGACCGACGCTGAGGCTGTCGCCATCCACGGTGTAGCTGCCGGTGAAGTTGCTGCAGCCGGCATTGCCAGAGAGCGCACCATCTTCACCGAAGGTGAGGGTGATCTTCCCGGCGACCTGATTGGATTCCAAGCCCTTGCCGTTGTCGAAGCTGATCAACCGCCATGAGCTGCCGGTCAGGTCGGGGG
>JALWDV010000088.1 GCA_027036755.1 Anaerolineae bacterium | reverse complement strand
TGTTTGTATAGTGGTCTGTATAGCGGCTGTCATGGTGGCCTCCTTGCGAGTGAATTGATCCTTTTCTTGCAATGATGCCCTATTCAGCCGCTTTTGTCACGCCGCCAGTTAGCGGAAACTAGAGTAAGAACACAAAGACACAAAGGCACAAAGGGGAATTTATACATTTTTTCTTCGTGTTCTTAGTGCCTTTGCGCCCTTTGTGGTTAGTTAACCGGGGTACGTTAGCAGTTACGTCAATAGACATTATTTCGAATCCGACCGGCATCTCACCCCCTGAAATCCAAAAGAACTCCAAACCTTCGCCAATGCGATGGCTTTTTGCAAAGCGTTGCATTGGCGAAGGTGAAGTAAATCTCTTTGCCAGCGGAGAGGGGCCGCTCCTCAGGATGAGGATATGGGCGTGGATGTGGCAGGTCGCGTCGGCAATGGCGTGCTCGTCGCCGGCGTTACGGTTATGGGTTTGGTTGGACGCGTGACTTTTGTGGGCGTCGCAGTTGGCGCATAGACGCGAGTTGGGGTGACGTCGGGCGTCGGAATCGCCGTTGGGGAGGGCGTAGGCGAGGGAATACGCGTGGGCGTATCCGTTGGCGAAGGAGGTTTGGGAGCGGCCGCGGGAGTGAACTGCGGCTGGGGAGACGGGGTTCCTTCCACCTGCGGCGTGAAGGTCTTCGTGGGCGGCTTCGTTCGCGTTGGCGTGGGCGTTGGCGTGGGCGTTAGCGTGGGAGCGGCGGCTGTAGCTCTGACCGGTGATGTTATCGAAGAAAAATGTTCGATATGGAGAGTGTCGTCGGGCGTGGGCGTCGGGCGCGTTTGCGCTTCGGGCGTGGCGGTGGGGATAGGCGTAGGCGTAATCGTGGGCGTGGCGGTGTCCGGAGATTCGCCGGGAAGGCTGGGAGGCGTGAAAACGCCGATCCGCATAAGCATTGAGCTCAGGAGTATTGCCAGAATCAACACTGCGATGAATGGCAATAGCAACGCCATCGCCCGCGGAATGCCGTCAAAAGATGCAAACGTCCGTTTTGTCTTCTGCTGCTGGGCCGCAGCCGTCAGAAACGCCGATCTTCCTGGCCGCAATCCATGAGGCGGGGGCGGGGTGCTCTCCAAAGTCGACTGAACTAGGGACGCCAACGCCACCAAAGAAATCAGGTCTTCATCGAGCGCGTCGTTATTTATTTGATTGTTTAGCGCCTGCTCGAGCAGGATGTCTTGATCGCGCTGAGAAATCATAACTTAAGTTGCGTCGAATTGCGCCTGCGATAAAATTTTACGCAGATTGGATAAACCGCGTCGCTGCAGTGCTCGCACCGCTTCTTCCGTTTTATTCAGGATTTTGGCGACCTGTGGTGCAGTCAAACCCTCGCCAAAACGAAGGATGATGACATTCTTTTGGTCCTCTGTGAGTTGTTGAATGGCGTCCCAGATGACTTTTTCTTTGATTCGCTTGTCGGCGAGAATGGCGGGATCGTCTTCAGAGCCCATTTCTATTGTGTCGTAAAGGGCCTGGGTGGGGCGGCGTTGCTGATACCGCACGTCATCGATAATTACATTATGCGCGATCCGATACAGCCACGCCTGCAATCGATCTCTGGCAAAATTATTTTTGTTTAGAGATTCCAGCATCTTGAGGAAGACTATCGATGTCAAATCTTCCGCTCGATGTGGATCGCGAATATGACGATAGATGTATGCGTAGATTTTGGGCGCGTAGGCGTCATAAATAGCGGCAAGGGCTGACGGATCACGCTCACGCGCACGTTGCAGCAACGATGCCTCATCAATCATATTGACGCCATCGGTGTGAGGTAGTCATGTCCTGAAGGGCATACGACCTCATTGGGCGATGCGAGCGGGGCCCGCATCTACAGGGTATGACGATCATCCGTAGGGCTTCCGTATGGAAAAAATCAGGAAAAACCGTTTTCTTGTGATTATTGGGCGTTTTTGTCGAGAGTCTGTTATCCACTTTCGCCTCGTCCAACCGAAACTGCAGGCCATCCGTCCAGTGCGACAACGCTTGCTCAAACCTGTCAAGTCCTTTCAAGCGAGGCGGCCTTGCAATTGTCGAACGCTTTGAAAGCTGCGAGAAGCGCATAACAGGCTCTAATCGCGAAAACGCGCCAGATCACCAGACGCGCCGCCCCGCCAGTCTGGATAGCGTGGGTGACCGATGTTGGCGAGCGCCGGCCCGATTACAGCGTTTGGCGCGGCGCTCCGCAATAGCGGCAGAAGCGATCATCTTCCCCGAATTCTTCGCCGCATTGCCGACAGAAACGATCCATGTTCCCTGAAGTTGATTTTTTGGCGGAGACAACGCTGCTTCTTCCCCTTTTGGCCGCCCGGCGCGGGGGAGCGACTTCATCTTCGTCACCGCGATCGCGTGTCAGCCATAGCCCAATAGCGCCGCCGACAATCAATATCGCGGCGATAACGCCCAGCGCAATAATCCAGAGGTTCGGTGATGATTTCGTCGTGGCGGCGGGGGGCGTTTCGTTTTGGGATGACGGCTGCGATTGCAGAAGGTCTTCGGATGTAGCGGGCGTTTCGGGCACTGTCAACGCACCGCTGGGATTGAGATAGGTGACGTTCTGCACGACGGCTTGATCTTTGATCTCTCCCAGCGTGCGCCGAAAGATGTGAGCGTCTTTCTGGGTGGGGTCAGATTCGTCGGCAGGCGGCGACAGTTGAATATCTTTACTGCCCGGCGGCAGCAGCGTTTCGATGGTCGCCTGAGCAGCATTGAGATATCCAGCGGGAAGTTCAAATTCGATGACGCGCTTGTCGCCATCGATAGAGAATGGCGCGTAGTATTCGACTCGAAAAAGAGGGTTTTCCGGCACCATCACCAGCAGACGAGCCCCGTCCTCAGCTTTCTCCTCAGTCCATTCGTTTTTCAACAGACGCCCGCTGCCGTCGGAAGTGGCGACCGCATTGAGTTTTGCTTCGGCGGGGATGGGGAGGCGAATCTCGTCGCCGGGCGTCGATAACTGACCATCGATGATGACCAGAAGGCCCGGGTCATCATATTCTGGCCACAGCTTGATGACGAGCGAGTCGAGTTCTGTCGGCCCCTCCGCCTGGGAGGGAAAGACGACCTTCGGTAGAAAAAGAAAAATCAGAGAGAGTATAATGGGCAACGTGAACTTTTTCATAGAATAAGTATAGCATGAGTTGACGAAACTGGCGAAGAAAAAAGGGGGCCAGTTTTATGCCAAAAAGCGCGGATTAGCGCCACGGGTTTTGTCAAGATCTATGACGGTGTGGTATATTGCCCTTGTTAGACGCACCTCACCCATCCCTGTGCGTTCAAAGTGTAGCGTGACAATGACGTTTCGCTTAATGACTACAACCGCCTCTGCAATTGAACATTTTTATCCTGGGAAGTGCCGTGGCGGCATTGTTCCACAGGTTTCGCGCACCCTGCCTCTGATGTCGATGAGGCGGGTGTTTTCGCGTGAGGGGAGCGTTGTCGGCGAAACGTCGAGGCGCGAGGCCACATTGCTTTTGTCGAACAGAAAGCCCGGCGGCCCGGCATAGGAATATGCCCGGTTGACGGGTCTTCTTTTTCGAATACACCAACACTTCAACCCATTTCAATCCTGTGTAACAAAAAGGAGAACAAACAAAATGGACGCTTTCCTGGAATACGTGCAAGCGCGTGATCCCAACCAGCCGGAGTTTTTCGAAGCGGTGATGGAGGTTTACGAGTCCATCAAGCCGGCCCTGGATCGCCACCCCGAATACCGTCAGGCCAAGCTGCTGGAGCGGATTGTGGAGCCCGAGCGGGTGGTGATGTTCCGCGTGCCGTGGATGGACGATGCTGGTGAGATTCACGTCAATCGCGGCTTCCGCATCGAGATGAATAGCGCCATCGGCCCTTACAAGGGCGGCCTGCGCTTCCATCCCTCTGTCAACCTCAGCATTCTCAAGTTCCTGGCCTTCGAGCAGGTCTTCAAGAACGCGCTCACCACGCTGCCCATGGGCGGCGGCAAGGGCGGCTCCGATTTTGATCCCAAGGGCAAGTCCGACACCGAGGTGATGCGCTTCTGCCAGAGCTTTATGATGGAGCTCTTCCGCCACATCGGCCCGAACACCGACGTGCCCGCGGGCGACATCGGCGTGGGCGGCCGCGAAATCGGCTTCCTCTTTGGCATGTACAAGAAGCTGCGCAACGAGTTCACCGGCGTGCTCACGGGCAAGGGCCTGAATTGGGGCGGCAGCCTCATCCGCCCCGAGGCCACCGGCTACGGTGCGGTGTACTTTGCCGATGAGATGCTGAAGACCCGCAACGACACCCTGGAAGGCAAGGTGGCGTTGGTTTCGGGCGCTGGCAACGTGGCCCAGTACACCATCGAAAAGCTGCTGGACTACGGTGCCAAGCCCGTCACCGTCTCTGACTCCAGCGGCTACATCTATGACGAGGAAGGCATCGACCGCGAGAAGCTGGCCTACATCATGGAGCTGAAGAACGTGCGCCGCGGCCGCATCAAGGAATACGCCGAGAAATATCCCAACGCGGTCTACACGCCCGTGGATCCCAGCCTGGATTACAACCCGCTGTGGAATCACAAGGCTGATCTGGCCTTCCCCAGCGCCACCCAGAACGAGATCAACGGCAAGGACGCCCAGCATCTCATGGATAATGGCGTTTTCGTGATCTCCGAGGGCGCGAACATGCCCTCCACGCCCGAGGCCATCGAAATCTACAAGCAGCACAAGATACTCTACGGTCCGGCCAAGGCTGCGAATGCGGGCGGCGTCGCGGTCTCCGGTCTGGAGATGTCGCAGAACAGCCTGCGCCTGCAGTGGACCCGCGAGGAAGTGGACAATCGGCTGCACAACATCATGATCGCTATCCACCGCCAGGCCTGGGAGACCGCCGAAGCCTACGGCGCGCCCGGCGACCTGCAGGTGGGCGCCAACATCGCCGGCTTCGTCAAAGTCGCCGACGCCATGTTGGATCAGGGCCTGGTTTAATCGCCATCCCCCCTCAACAATCAACCCCCGTCTCAACCGAGGCGGGGGTTTTTGTGTGATGGCCCGTACAACTACTCCGTAAATAGAACGCTTGCTGATTGCTGAAGGTTAGCAAAACCAGCGTCGGGCGAGTCTGCAACGAACGTGATGCGTAATGCGTGAGGTTGTCACGCATCACGAATCACGCATTACGTCTCTCCTACGTCATTTCGAGGGAGCGCAGCGACCGAGAAATCCCCTTGCTAACGAGGAGATTTCTCCTCCCTGGGGTCGTCGAAATGACGTAACAAGGGAGTTTCATCGGTAT
>JALWDV010000087.1 GCA_027036755.1 Anaerolineae bacterium | reverse complement strand
AAGTCCTCCGGCTAGAAACAGCGCCCCTGCGGGGCTAGCCGGATTTATCCGGCGCTGTTTTGTAGCCCGGCGACTTCATCGCCGGGCGGACGTGGCAAACGCTTCAACCGAAAAAGGACGCACCCAAGTAATTTCCAGACGCTCACTTACAATCAGGAAGCATTGCCGTGATCTACATTCGCCGTCCCACTTTGCATGATCTCAACGAGTGCGCCAGGCTGGACGCCTCTTTTTCCACGCAAAAAGTGTGGCAGATGCACCTGCAATCTGAAGCCGGACGCATTCAGACGCAATTCAATCTGGTGCATTTGCCCCGCTCGATGACCATTGCGACGCCGCCGGAAGATCGCGATCTAACCAAGGCCTGGCAGCGAGGAGATGGCATCTACGCGGCCCGGCGCGGCAACAAGATATTGGGATACATCCACGTTGTCGTGCAGGCCGAGCAGAAAACCGGACGCATCCGTCGGCATGTGGTGGCGCCCGAATTTCGACAGCAGGGCGTAGGCAAGGCGCTGCTGGCCCGGGCGGTGGAATGGGGCCGGGAGCGCAAGCTGCGCAGTCTGGAGATTGATCTTAGCACCAAGAATCATCCCGCCATCGAATTCTATCTCGCCCACGGCTTCGTCTTCACCGGTTTCAGCGAACGGCTGTGGGGGCGGCAGGAGATTTTGATGCACTTCTCCCGGGTGGTGCGCTGAGAGCCTGCTTTGAAAATAGATCTCACGCAAAGACGCCAAGGCGCAAAGGCAAAAAGAAGCAAAGGATTCCTGGCGGCTTTTACGCCCCTTCGGCCAGGTCCTTCACTTCGTTCAGGACGGGCTCAGGACATGTTTTGCGTGAGACTTCACGTCATTTCGAGGGAGCGCAGCGCCCCAAAGGTGCGACGCACTTGAACCTGCGGTAAGTGCGTCGCACCTGGGAGATTTCTCCTCCCTGCGGTCGTCGGAATGACTGAACTACATCTCCTCTTGAATGCTGTAGCGGAAGCGTTTGCGGGCGTTGAGCATGGCCCGACGCAATATCTCGTGCACCTCATCGGGCTGCTTGACGTTGTTGAGGCGGATTTCGGGCAAGGTTGGATCGGCGCTGCGGATGAGGATATCGCCCACGCCAAAGGCCCGCTCTGTCATGCTCTGCTGAAAGTCGATATCCTGAATGCGGATGAGCTCGATGTCATCCCGATCCTTGCCCAGCAAACCGCGGCTAATCCGCACCCGCTCAGTGGTGATCTGGTAGTGGGTGAGGAAGGAAAGGAAGGGGCGGCCTTCCCACAGGATTTTCTCATCGCTGGACAAGACATCCGCCGCGGCGACATGGCTGCGCCCCGGCAGCCCGGCGTCTTCCAACGATTCGTCGATGAGGGTCATAACGCCATCCAGGATAGCGTTGACCAGGGCTTCGAGCTCCTCCGAGGGGATGGAGGAAATGGACTGGCCGCTTTGGGCGATGCTCTTCCAAACTCGCTCCCGGGCCTGGGTTTTGATTTGTTCCAGATTAGACATGGCGCTCCTCGATAAGATGCGTGGTTGGGCGAAAGTCGCTGTGGTAACTGCTAATGTAGCCTGTCTGTTTTCGCTGGCTTGGCTTCTGCTGCGGCAGGCCCCCCCTCGCTCCCCCCCGCAAGCGGGGGGGAAGACCTCTCCGTCTGCAAAACTTCTCTGCAAACCAGCGGCTCCCTCCCCTGCAAAGGAGCGAAGCGACTGGCGGGGGAGGGG
>JALWDV010000086.1 GCA_027036755.1 Anaerolineae bacterium | reverse complement strand
ACATTTTCCTATATAAAACAGTATAAAATAAAACACACACACACGTACACATAAGAACGTGTGTGTGTGTGTGTATATATATATATATATATATATATATATATAAGATTAAGCAATGCCAAACAAATTAGACTCCTTAAAATCATTTTTGTTTCTATTGATCGTATAACAATTTACCATCTCCACATAACTTACAGGTGAAGATCTATGTAACTGCTGCTCGTATCTTAATAATAACAAAAGTAGGTCGTCAGAGATTCTCTGAGCACACACAGCGACCAGCCTCAGTGACCATCAAATGCAAATTTCCACTCCACAACTCCCGCCTTAAATATGAAGAATTAGTGATAACGTCTCCCTGCAAAGCATTACGCTACTATCTTTTTCCTTTAACATCGTAATTATATTCGATAAATCTGGAGCCAGTTTCCAATAATTCGATCGGTTTCACAAAATAATCTCTTCGATGGGTTATCGATAACATTTGTTCTCCACGATTTGAAATATGTTTTTCTTCAAATTTGTAAAGATACGAAACAGTCCCGTGTAAACATCCATAAGATCTTTCATACAGTTTCAAGCAAAGAATAACACTAACTGGCTCTCTGTAAAGTGCTGCTAATGAAATGCAAATTAAAGAAGATTATGATTATGAGAAGCCTCACGTTTATGTAAATTTCATGGAAAAACAAAGTGCTTCTGATCAATTAAAGAAGTGATTCGTCATCGTGTTTAGACATAAAAAGGAAGACTCATATATTTTGTAGGAGATCCATTCACGTCACAGACACAATTTAAAAGTGCTATATTGTTCAATTTATCATTTATGTTATATTCATTTAGAAAGAGTAACAATTATTTTTCATTACACAGAAGATTCCTTGATATAACTGAAGTGCTTCCGTCTGCAAAATATACTGATTTGATATGGAATAATAACCATAATTTGAATAATATAGAGAACATTGAGCCATTGAAGCTTTTCTATCTGTTGCAACGGTTATCGAAATCCAGCTTTGACAATTTTATGTTCTACGTCCGTGATTGGTAACTACTATGAACCATATTTGATAATTCTATTAGACTCTTTGAACACTGTTAACTCTGCATGTTATTAAACAAATGTTCTGCGTTATTCGCTAGATGGAGTCACCTAAGCAGATATTTGTGTGGTGAACTACTTCCTACTCTAAGTCACTAGGCTATAAATATTTTATGTAAAGAAGTATTCTTTGACATATTATTGACATCTCGTCTTTTCAAAATCGTATTTCTATTAAACATGCCACAACCAAAAGAAGTGTAACAAAGGAACCTTGAAATGTCAGCTATTTGACTTCTACCGGCCTTTCCGGCTCATATATCAGTTCTATCGCACCTTATTAATAAAATTATCACCCTAAAACAAAAGAAATATATTACAAACACCAAAAATTGCTGCTTTCTGAGCAAAAGTCAATAAAATAAATTGCATTAAAAGTTTTCTGTTATTCGCCAGATGGAGACACTAGCGCGTTTGCAGACCTCTTAAACGTTCTAAGCTTCGGGGTTATACGCCAACTATATACGATACTGGAGTATAAGCAAGTATCAAATACAAAGGTAAGTGTTATCCCAGATAACATAGGCAGACCAGCTTGACAAAAGTTAGCAAATTCACTGTGAAATAAAATATAAAATGCATAACTGTGTGTCTCAGTGGATGTGCGAGTCTATCTGAACCC
>JALWDV010000085.1 GCA_027036755.1 Anaerolineae bacterium | reverse complement strand
GGAGGCCGGGAGGGGTGAAATCACCTCCTCGCCGCTTGCGGATTCTACACATCATCCAAGACGGCGCTCGGAAGATGAGGCTCCTTTTGGGCAGCATATAGCAAGACGTCTGCCACCCTCGCCGGGGGATAAAGTCCCCCGGCTAGAAACAGCGCCCCTTCGGGGCTAGCCGGATTTATCCGGCGCTGTTTTGTAGCCCGGCGACTTCATCGCCGGGCGGCGGTCGGTCACAAAGATCGATAACTTTTTCTCGATATCGATGCGTTAAGCGCCTATGGAGTGTGACATGCAAGCTGTATCGTTACCACCAATACCCAACGCCTCAGTCATTCAGCCGCTCGACGTTGGGCCTGATGTTCAGTCTATCGATGAGCTGGTTGAGTTCGTCGTTGGTGAGGGGGCGGCCTTTGCCCGCGTACGCGGTGAGCGCGGCCTCCATCATGTTGGTGCCAAAGGAGCGGCCTTCGTAGCGGGGGGTGGTGGTGATGAGCCAGCGCACGCCCCGGGCCTTGAGCAGCGCCACATCCGCCGCGGTGGTGGTGTTGGTGAGGATGTCCTTGCCCGTCAGGTCGTCGGGCATGTGCTTGCGGATGTAGAGGAAGTCGCCAGCGATGAGCTGGGCCCGCCGCCAGTATTTTTCGAACTTGGGCTCGATGGTCTCCTGCTTCTCGCCGGTGGGATACACCATGGAGATGGGCAGTTTGCCCAGAACGGGAAGCAGCGCCCTGCCCAGGCGGCGCAGATTATCGATGCCCTTGACCGGGATGGGCAGCCCCAGCGCAAACATGAGATCGCCGAAGATGACCTCATCCGCCACCTCTGAGACGGCCAGAGCCATGCCAAACCGATCCACCGCCAGGGTGACAAAAGCCCGCTCGTAATGAGGAACGCCGCCCAACTGGGGCGCGGCCAGCTCGAAGACGCGTCGCTCCAGGGTGTGTTTCAGGCCGCGGCCATCCACTGCCGGGGTCTTGCGCACATCCTTGATGAGTCCCAGGCCCGAGCGCAGCGGATACTCCCTGTCATCGATGCGCAGATACAGCTCCACGCCGCCGACGCCGAAGGCGTCCACCTGGCCGTCCAGCTCGGCGAAGAGCTTGCGGGCCTTGTCCGGGTCGCCGTCCGTGCCGATGCGCTCCACGCTGACAGGCTCGCCATCGAAGGTGACGACGACCTTTTTGTTGCGTTTGCTGCTGCCAAGACTGATGCTGACCGCTCGTTTCATAATCAAATTCCCTCCTGGCTCGATTTTCCATCTGCCGGCAAGACGCGATATTCCGTGTCCACGATCTCAACCGGCTCCGCATCATTACGCCCGATGGAGTGGAAATCCGCGTCCACATAGGGCTCCTGGATGTACATCTCCTCTTCCTTTCTCCCCTCCGAGAACACGGTCATCTTGTTTTTGAGATACAGGGCAAAGAGGACGACGCCAAAGATGACGATGATGAAAGAGAGGCAGATGAAAAAGAAAATAGCGCCAATGACCTGCACGAGATTACTCCTTCTGCCAGGCGGAAACGCGATCGCTGACGCGCCGGCCCCCGGCGTCGTAAATGATTTCCCAATAGGGCAGCCAAACCAGCGCTGCCAGGTTCACATCGATATCGGCCCGCCGGGGCTTGATCTCGTAAATCTCGATGTCGTCCTGCATCTCCTCCCAGCGCCGGGAGATTTCTTCGGCCTCGGCCTTTAACTCGGCTTCCATCTCTTCGATTTCCTGTTGCAGGCGGGCGATCTCCTCCTCCGATTCCTCCACGTCCTGCTTGGCCCTGGCAGTCATGCGGCGCTTGGTCATGGCCGAGGAGAGGGATTTCTTGCGCCCGAAGATGCCGAAGATGCCCAGCACCGTCTCTGCGCCCGAGACCATCTCCTCCTGCTTGCGCGCGGCGTATTCGGCTCGATCTTCCTCAAGTTCCATTTCCTCCTTCTTCAGGCGTTTGCGCAGGCGCTCCAGTTTGGTGGCGTAGCGCTTGCGTAGTTTGTCCACCTCTGCGTCACGCTTTTCGCGGGCAGCCTGCGCCACCCGAATCTTGAAGCTGCGCTCTGTTTCATCGGGCTGGCTGTACAGCTTCAGTTTGGGATGATAAAGCAGGGGCAGGCGCATCTCGTGGTAGAGATAATCGGAATAATCCTTTTTCAGACGCTTGAACTTGCGGGTCGTCGAGAGCTCGCGGGGCGCTTCGCCGAAGATGGCGTCATCCCCATCGGGCTCTTCCTCCAGATCGTCGGGAGTGATGTCCACGGTCTCTGCCTGCTCCCAATCCACCACTGCGTCCAGTTCGTTGGCGTGGATGAGATGATGAAAGGACTTGACCTCGCTCACATCCTTGCGTCGATCCACAAAAGCCACTTCTGCGGCCATGTAAAGCGCGGGCTCGTAAACCAGCCGCGCTTCTTCCGGCTGGATATTGCGGTTTTCTTCTCGTTCCAGCGCGGCCAGGGCCCGTTTGGCGCTGACGTTCACAGGGAAGTAAAACTGGGGGATGTCGGGGGACAACGCGGGCGGCTGGGCGCTGTATCCGGGCGGAAGCGCCTCCTCCGGCTCGACCGGCTTCTGCTCCCGCGTGACAGCCGGCGCGGTGGCGGGTCCGGCCGCAGGCGATGCAGGCGCGTTGGCCTCGGCCTGCTTGACGGGCGCCATCAGTTTGGCCACCTGATCCCGACTCAGCGGCCCGCGCAGATAGCTCATGGCCCAGCGGGTCTGGAAGATGATCGGTTCGTCCTCGTGCACGTTGTGCAGCAGGAAGACGCGGGAGCCCAGCGATGAGATGGTCTTCATCATCTCCGGACGACTCATGCCCCCTTTGCCGCCCGAGGCCGAAAGCAGCCCGTTGATCAGCCGCTCCTTATCCCGTTCGGCCTGCAGTTTGCCGATGAACCAGGTGCCTGCATTGGTCAGCCCCTTGTAATCCAGGTCCGCCGGATTTTGGGTGGTGAGGATGACTCCGAGACCGTAGGCCCGGGCCTGCTTCATCAGCGTCAGCAACGGTTTTTTGGATGGCGGGTTGGCCGTGGGCGGGAAGAAGCCGAACACCTCATCCATGTACATCAGCGCCCGCAGACTGGTGGTGCCGTTCTGCTGCCGCATCCAGGTGATGAGCTGCTCCAGCAGCAGGGTGACGAAGAACATGCGCTCGGGCTCGCTGAGATGGGCGATGTAGAAGATGCTGTGTCGGGGTTTGCCCGCTTCGTTGAAATAGAGAGAATCGATATCCAATGGCTCGCCTCGCAGCCACGATTGGAAGCTGGGAGCGGCCATGATCGCGTTCAGGTCCATGGCCAGCTCGAAACGATCTTTCTGCGGGAAGAAGGTCTCCACATCGAACACGCCCAGCTTGGTGACGGGCGGATTCTGGATGGCCATGATCAGCCTGGCCATGTCCAGGTCTTCGCCGCGCTGCCAGTAGTATTCGAAGATGTTGGAAAGCAGGATGTGCTCGCGGCTGCGCAGAGGATCGGCGTCGATCTTCACCAGGCCCAGCAACGCGCTGACCGTGCCCTGAATTTGCTCCCGCAACAGCTCCTTGTTGCTCTCCCAATCCAGCGCGGGCGCTCGCAGCGAAGCCAGAATGGAGATGGGCAGGCCCGCGTCGGAGCCGGGCGTGTAGATGCGGAACTCGGCGCTCTCTTTCAACATGCGGATGCGCTCCGGGCCTTCGCCCCAATCGGCCAGGCCCTTGCGCCACACGTCGGCCATCTTGGCTGCATACGCCTCGATGGTCATGTCCTTGCGACGGGCGTCGTCGATGTTCACCCAGGGCAGGAAGTCCTCCGGGCGCAGTTCGGGAAAGGTGAGCAGCAAATTGGTGATATCCCCTTTGGGATCGATGATGATGGCGGGGACGTGATCGATGGCCGCCTCTTCCAGAATGTCGATGCACAGGCCCGTCTTGCCCGAGCCGGTCATGCCCACCACCACCGCGTGGGTGGTCAGGTCCCGGGCGTCGTACATGACCAGATCGTCCAGGCGCTGGCGGGATTCGAGATCGTATTCTTTGCCGATGTAAAAGGCCCCGAGTTTTTCGAATGGTTGCATGGCGTCTACTACTTCCTTGGTGATGGGATGAAGGATGAAACAAAAGACCACTTCATTTTATACCACTCTGCGTTTTTGGAAAACCCGCCCGGTAGCGAGATGCGAATGGACGCGCGAGAGTTCGGGCGCAGTCCCGCCTGCAGATGTTTTGTCTATTGAGAGTTGTAACTGCTAGCGTATACCAGTTGATTGTCTTCTTTTACTCAAATCTGACAGGTTCTCGTAACCCTGGCGGTGGGATGTGCGGTTTTCCGCCAGCAACGAAGCGTGCAAGGCTCTGAATCGTTGCCAAAGGAACATGTCAGGTTAATTCAAGCGAAAACGACCTTGGCAGTTACTGATAGTTTGCTTTTTAATGAGCATAACTGTATGATCGAGCGGTTATGAAACCGCATCCCCCGCTCATTCTCTCTGGCCCTTGATCATGAAGCATCCCACCATCGTCACCCTCGACCTCGAAGGCGTCTTCACGCCCGAAATCTGGATCGAATTCGCCAACAAAGTCGGCATTCCCGAACTGCGCCGCACCACCCGCGATGAGCCCGACTATGACAAGCTGATGCGCTTCCGCATCGCCCTGCTGCAAGAGCATGGCTTCACCCTGGCCGATATTCAGGACGTTATCGCCCAACTGGACCTGTTGCCCGGCGCTCGCGAGTTCATGGACTGGCTGCGGGCCCGCACCCAGGTCATCATCCTTTCCGACACCTTCTACCAATTCGCCCAGCCGCTGATGGCCAAACTGGGTTACCCCACCCTCTTCTGCCATTCGTTAGTGGTGGATGAAAACAACATGATCGTGGACTATCATCTGCGCATGCCCGATAGCAAGCGCGCCGCGGTCAACGCCCTCAAGGCCGTCAACTTCTACATCATCGCCTCGGGCGATAGCTATAACGATATTTCCATGCTCAAAGAGGCGGACCACGGCTTCCTCTTCCGTCCGCCCGCCAACGTCACCGCCGAATTTCCTCAATTCCAGGTGGCGGAGGATTACGAAACCCTGAAAAACTACATCGCCCCCTGGCTGTGATGGATTGCAAAAAGGCGCGCCGCATTTGTCAGGTATGATGCACCGTTTTTTCGGATATTGACAATCGCAACGCCGAATCCTATAATGCAGGCAGAAAGTAACTGTTTGGACAATGTCAAATTCCCTCCAAACACGTCCAGCAATTTCAAATTTGGCCTGGTGACAAGCCCCCCTCCCGGCCTCCCCCCGCTTCGGCTGACGCCTTGCAGGGGGAGGAGCCCGCTGGATTGCA
>JALWDV010000084.1 GCA_027036755.1 Anaerolineae bacterium | reverse complement strand
GCATAGAGCGCAGCTTTGGCCAACTGAATGGCCCGCACATCGTGCTGAGTGATGGAGACGGGATGTCCGGTGGCGGTCTGGTCCGCGGTGGCGAGCGCGAACACGCCCATCTTGCCTTCCCAACTCAGTCGGGGATGGGTGAGATTGGGATTGAATCGGCCATCCTGGGCGATGATTCCGGCCAGATACATTTCGGCGATAGCCTCGATGATGCCGGAGCCGCAGATGCCGGTGGGCGAGACCGCGGGCGGATTCTCTGCCGTCCACTCGTCGCTCCAGCGCTCTTCGCCAATGATCTTGAAGCGCACCTCTTTGGTTTCCCGGTCGATGCGCACCCGCTCGATGGCGCCGGGCGCGGCCCGCATCCCCTGGCTGATCTGCGCGCCTTCGAAGGCCGGGCCTGTGGGCGATGAGGCGTTGTACAGCTTTTGGCCGTTCCACAGGGCGATTTCGGCGTTGGTGCCCACGTCCACGATGAGGACGACCTCATCCTGGCGATAGGGCTCCTCCGCGATCATCACCGCCATATTGTCCGCGCCCACGTGCCCCGCCACCGCAGGCAGGATGTGCACATTGGCCGCGGGGTGCAGACGCAGCTTCAGGTCGGCGGCGGGGATGTCCATCTCGTCCCGGTTGGCCATGATGAAGGGAACCATGCCCAGGTTTTCGGGGTTGATGTTGAGGAACAGAGAGATCATGGTGGTGTTGCCCACCACCACGGCCTCGTGGATGTCGGTGTTCTTGATGCCCGCTTCTTCGGCCACGCTCTTTGCCAGCCGATTGAATGCGCCCAGGATGGCCCGATGCAGCTTCTTCAGCCCGTCCTCATTGTCGATAACGTAGCTGATGCGGCTCATCAGGTCTTCGCCGTACGTCACCTGGGGATTCATCACCGCCTGGGTGGCCAGCAGTTCGCCCGTTTGCAGATTGCTGAGATGGGCGACCACGGTGGTGCTGCCGATATCCACAGCCAGGCCCCAGATGCCTTCCTTGTATCCCGGACGCACCTCGATCACCCGGCTTTCCTTCCATAGCACTACCGTCACCTTGTACCCGCCCTCGCGCATGGCGTCGGACAGGGTGCGAAGCGCCGGGTAGGCGATGGAAAGGCGGTCAAGACCCCACTGCGCGTTGAGGGCGTCCTGCAGCCGCTCCCAATCGCCCCGGCGGTCGCCCAGGCAGGGCTTTTCCATCACCACGTACACCTGGCGAATGGCGGGTTCGACCGTCACCGGGCGCATGGTCGCATTTTTGCGGATGGTTTGCTGCTGGGTGCGGGAGCGTTCCGGCACGAACACCACCACATCGCCCTGCAAGCGGGCGTTGCAGGCCAGACGCAGCGCGCCCATGCCAGATGTGGGCTGTCCCTTGAGCCAGGCCCGCTCGTCATCGGTCAGGGGCGTCACATGCTCCGGGCGAGATTCGATGCCGAGCTTTGGGAAAACGCCCTGCTCGATCTGCACCTGGCATTTGCCGCAGGCCACATGCCCGCCGCAGATGCTCTCGATGGGCTCGCCCAGTTGCCGGGCCGCGTCCAGCAATGAGATGCCGGTGGGGAATTTGCCGCGTCGGCCGGAAGGCAGGAACACCACCGACGCCGCTTGGGAATGCTCTTCGGAGTGGTTGGATTTAGATTTCGTGGTCATCAAAGGACCCTGAAATGGAATCAGGCGAATGGATTGGAGTCAACCGATGGCAGCGAGGATATCGCGGGGTAATCAGGC
>JALWDV010000083.1 GCA_027036755.1 Anaerolineae bacterium | reverse complement strand
CGATAGCAGGTGGGGAAAGGCGCATGGATGAAGCCGTGGATGTATTCCTTGATGCCGCGAGTGACATCGGGCGAGGTGGGGCCCGCACCGGCCGCGCCATAGTTGCCGCCATGGAAAGAGCCATGGAAGGAGATGATAAAATAGCGCCCCGTGGTTTCCCGGGCCAGGCGCAGCGCGGCTTCCACCGCCTCGGTGCCTGTGGTGTCGGGCGCAACGCGAGTGAGCTGAGGCGGGGAAATCTCCACCAGCTTTTCGGCCAGCTCGAACAGATGGATATCTGTCACGTAGTCGGTGCATTCGATGCCGCCGCTTTCTCGCAGCACCTCAATGGCCCGTTCGATGACAGGTTCATAGCCCGCGCCCAATGGCGTGGAAGCCCAGCCTGTGACCATGTCGATGTATTTGTTGCCATCCACATCCTCGATGGTCCAGCCATACTTGCGCCGCATGATCAGCGGCACATCCTTGTTGGCGTACCAGGCCGCGAAGAAGAGATTTTTCTCCTTTTCCATGTATTCGCTGCTCTTGGGGCCTGGCGGCGGGGTGATGATGTTGGGGGTGTCGGAATAATCGTAAGTGGTCATGGGTATCTTGTATGAAAAGTAAAATTGATGGCGTTGAATTTATGCACCAGGTTATCCTTCAACGTTTTCATAATGTGCGTCTTCCGCGTCAGCCAGGATCAACGATCGGTATGGTCGCCAATAGACCCACACCTGTTCGTCCCAGGTGATGGTCCACAATTCGTTTTCCTGACTGATGTTCTGGGCGAAGACTCGCACGACCTGTCCGTTGGGCAGTCTGACCAGGAATTCGGTGCTAACGCCCAGATAGATGACGTCGATTACCATCCCCTGGATCATGTTGTACCCAGGCTTTTCGGGTTTGTTGCGCGAGATGCGCATCTTCTCTGGCCGCACCGAGACCGCAACCTGCATCCCGGGCCGCAAGTGCGCTACATGTTTATCCGAAGCGACGCCCCACATCTCCATCAGATCGGGCACGTCAACTTTCACCTCGTCGCCATGCAGCGCCACCACCTTGCCTTCGAAAAGGTTGGTGTTGCCAATGAAGTTGGCGACAAAGCGGTCAGTAGGGTGCTCGTAGATCTCTTTGGGCGTGCCCATCTGCAAGATGCGACCTTTGTTCATCACTGCGATGCGGTCCGCCATTGTCAGGGCTTCCGATTGATCGTGGGTGACGTAAATGAAGGTGATGCCCACTTCGTACTGGATATTGGCCAATTCCAGTTGCAGCGATTGACGGATTTTCAGATCCAGCGCACCCAGAGGCTCATCCAGCAACAGTAGCTTGGGTTTGAGGATAAGGGCGCGGATCAGAGCGATGCGTTGCTTCTCACCGCCGGAAAGCTGCCTGGGATATTTCTCCTCGTAGCCGCTGAGGTGAACCATCTCCAGAAGATGGGTGACTTCCTGACGGATTTTATCCTCGGGCCACTTGCGCCGCCGAGGCCCAAAAGCCACGTTGTCATAGACATTGAGATGGGGAAAGAGCGCGTAGTTCTGGAAGACGATGTTGACATCTCGTTTTTCGGGCGGCAAGAAGGTGATCTTCTCGCCCTCCAGAAAGATGTCGCCAGCGTCGGGCGTCTCCAATCCGCCGATCATGCGTAGCATGGTGGTCTTGCCGCTGCCACTGGGACCCAACAGGGAGAAAAATTCCCCTGACTTGATACCAAAGGAAACGTCATTGACGGCAATGATCTTGCCAAATCGCTTGGTGAGGTTGCGGACTTCGAGGCCAGAAGGTGATTCAGACATAGCGAGTGTTTGTGCGGTGAAGATCTGGGGACGTCTCTAATCGATGGAGGGAAGAAGGGGCGAACTCTGAGGGATTCGCGGGGATGGATCAGATGGGACGCTGTTCCAATCCCCGCGAATCTCTGGAAAATCTGCTTACTGCGCCGCCTGCACCTCTTCCCAGACTTGAAGCCATTTGTCGTAGTTGTCGGGAATGACCTCTACGTGAGACTCTTCCAACTGTTCGGGGTGATCCAAACCGACCAGCGATTTCTCGTCTTCTTCCAGCTTGTCCAGAACCTTGCTATTGGCTACGAAGTACTCGAAATCTGTAGCCTCGAAGTATTGGAGATCGGGATCGAGGTAATGATTGATGAGTGCGTGAGCAGCGTTGGGCATTTTGGTTCCTTTGAGGATACTGTAACCACACACCCAGGAGAACGCTCCCTCTTTGGGCGAGACGTATTTCACAGGAATGTCTTCTTCTGTGTTGAGGACGTTGGCGTCAGCGGTCCAGCCGAAGGAGATCCAGGCATCCCCCGATTTGAATAGCTCCTGCACTTCTTCGTCCGATTCGAAGTAGGTCAGCAGCAAAGGTTTTTGCTCGATGAGTTTTTTCTTTGCCGCCTCCAGTTGCTCGTCGGTAAGATTGAAGGGATCGTCATAACCCAGGGCCAGCGCTGCGATAGCGATGGCGTTGCGGGCGTAATCCTGCATGACGATGTGTCCCTTGTATTTTTCGTTCCACAGGTCGTTCCAGGACGTGGGCGGTGGGTCCACCTTGTCGGTGCGGTACATCATGCCTTCCAGGCCCGCATCCACCGGCGCCATCCACACCTGATTTTCCCCGGCCTGGATTTCGGGCATCTTCTGGAAGAAGGGAAAGACGTCGGGCCAGTACTCGATTTTTTTGGTGTCGACCGGTTCGAGCATATCCAGCTTGCGCAGGGTGGGGATGTAGTCCACACACGCGTTGAGGACATCGGCCTTGTAGCCGCCGCGCAGCTTGGCAATGGCTTCATCCAGCTCGCCATAGACCGCTGTCTTGAGATTGACCTGCGGATACTCTTCGCGGTAGCCATCCAGGAAAAAGTCGGTGACGGTTTCCTCATAGCTATAGAGCACCAGATCACCCGACTCCACCTCATTGCTGGATTCAGCAGGCTTTTCTTCTGCTGGAGCGGATGTCGCCGCGGGCTTTTCCTCTGCCTGCTTTTGCTCGGGAGCAGCCTTCTGGCTGCATCCAGCTAACGCCAGCATCAGGGCTGTCAATAAGAGTGCGAACATCAGCAGTTTTTTCATCGAGATGCCTCCTTGGGATTTGGGTGAGAAAGGGAAACGATCATGGGGTCGAGTTGCCAATATCGGGCCAGGAGTAAATCTCCTTGACGATTTTCAGATACATGAATGTCTCGGTTTCCCGAATGCCCTCGATGGTGCGCAGCCGCTGACTGAGAAACTCCAGCAGATGTTCGTTATCCCGGAACACCACCTCGACGAAAAGATCGTACGCTCCCGCGGTGAGAACGAGATAGATGACCTCCTCCAATGCAGCGATCTTCTCCGCCACTTCCTGCAGATGCGCCCCATCCACCTTGATGCCGATCATGGCCATGGTGGAAAATCCCAACAGCAGCGGGTTGGTAACCGCCACCACTTGCAGCACGCCCTCTTTGGTCAGTCGCTGATAACGCTGGCGGATCATGCCCGTAGAAACGCCCAGACGTTGGGCGATCTGGGCGAAGGGCGTGCGCCCGTCCCGTTTCAGCGTGCGGATGATCTCCAGGTCGATTTCGTCGAGCTTCACCGGGCCGGAATGACCATTGTCGTTTGATTTCATTGCGATGTTCATAAAATCGTCAATCCAAAGGAGGAAGGGAATGCAATAAGTGGCTGGATAAAGGCTATTTTATCATAAATTATCACAAAAATCAATAATAAAGTCACTATTTTTTACTAAACAACCTTACTTTGTGGCAATTTGACATTGCGGACATCTTGCATGGTGACGATTTCTCGAATTGTTTTCGGTTTTATCCCACACTTTTCCACATCGATTCGGTTTATTTTGGGTTATTGTGGGTAATTATCTACAGGTCACGACGAGAAGACGCCTGGCGAAGCAACGCTGGCCATTTATGCCAACCCACGTCATGCGTAAAACGTCAAGCGTCAGGTGTTTGTTGGCAGAACAATGTCCTGCAATGAGCCATGACATCGTTACAGCAGTGTTACGTTTGACGCTTGACGTTTTATGGTCTTGGCATGTCGCCTTTAGTGCTCACCAGTCCGACATGTAGGCTGTATCGTCCCAGTGAGCTTACAGCCGATGCTGACGTTTGATCTCCGCGATCCTGCTGCTGACGTCCGTCTCGGGCGAGGGGGCGGGCCCGAACGGGTCTTCCGCCTCGGTCTCCCGTCCCATCAGCGCCAGCGTGGTGTCGAGAACGCCGTAGCTGACCGCCCCCAGATCGTATCCCCCCTCCAGCAGGACGACCAAACGCCCGTCGCAGAGCGCTTCCGCCAGCAGTCGGGCTCGGCGGGTCAGCTCGGTGTATCCCATCAGCGAGAGGGCCATCTGCGAGAGGGGATCGCGCCAGTGCACGTCGTAGCCCGAGGAGACGATGATGAGCTGCGGCTGGAATCGGTGGGCAAAGGGGACGATTAGCTCGTCGAAGGCCCGAAGATAACCGGCGTCGCCCGCACCCGGCGGCATGGGGATGTTCATGGTAAAGCCTTCGCCCGGCCCCACGCCGATATCCTCCACCGCGCCCGTGCCGGGCCACAAGGGGCTCTGATGCAGGGAGACGAAAGCCGCCGTGGGGTCATCGTAGAAGATGGCCTCGGTGCCGTTGCCATGATGCACGTCCCAGTCGATGATGAGAACGCGCGCCAGGCCCAACTCCTGCTGGGCGAAGCGGGCGGCCAGGGCCGCGTTGGCGAAGATGCAAAAGCCCATGGCCTCGGCGGGCAGCGCGTGGTGGCCCGGCGGGCGCATGATGCTGATGCCGTTGCGGGCCCGCCCTTCGACCACGTCCCGGGTCACAGCCAAAGCCGCTCCCGCCGACATCAGGGCGACCTGATAGCTCGCCGGCGTCATGTAAGTCTCGAAATCCAGCATTCCCCCGCCAGCGGCGGCCAACGCGGCCACGCGGCCGATGTATTCGGGCGAGTGAATGCGTTGCAGCACTTCGGAGGTTATGGGCTTGATCGACGCTTGTATCATCTGGTCGAGCAGACCGCGTTCCGACAGCAAGGCCATGGCCCGAGCCGTGCGGCGATTGTTTTCCACATGGCCGATCTGGTTGTGCTGCTGCTCGATGGGATCGTAAGCGTAGCACGTGGTTGGATGAGTCATGGTTCCCTTCTCGGATGACGTAACTGCTAAGGTAGTCTGTCTGTTTTCGGTGGCTTGGCTTCTGCTGCGGCAGGCCCCCCTCGCTCCCCCCGCAAGCGGTGGGGAGGGCTCTCCGCCTGCAAAAAGCTTTGCAAACCAGCGGCTCCCTCTCCCGCAAAGGAGCGGAGCGACTGGGCGGGGGAGGGCTGGGG
>JALWDV010000082.1 GCA_027036755.1 Anaerolineae bacterium | reverse complement strand
ACGCCAGATTTAACCTCTCTTTTCACCCTTTTCTCGCCTCTTCTCAATCGTTTTGTTAATGTGCTCAGCTTGATGTCGCCATCAAGTCGCTACCACTTGCCCTCTTTTTAGCGGAAACTAAAGTTTGATATCGAAGACAAAAGGCCTCGATACGGAATGTCGAGACATCATGGAATTTTGTGTCGGGCTGCCAGAAATGCCGCCTACGCCTCGTCGCCCGCCGTCTCCTCTGCCCCTTTGAGGCGTTTTTTCAGACCGCCCGCGGCCTGGCGCACTTCGTAGTTGACCAAAAACCAGACGCCTTTCCAGGTTTCCGGGTTCAGGAATTCCTCGGGCGGCGTGTCCTTCAGCATCTCCTTCAGGTCCGCCAGGGTGCTGACGCCCGGAAGATGCGAGAGGCGCTCCGTCAGCGCATGGCTGCGCTCAGCGGCTTCCAGCTTGATCAGGTAGTTGATGGTGAACCAGACGCCTTTCCAGGTCTCGATATCCTTGAAATCCTCGATGCTGGCTCCTTCCAGGCTCTCTTGCAGGCCCTTGACCGTCTCGGGCGTGAAGCGATCCAGATTTTCGGCGAGGACTTGTTTCATGCGCTGCGGCGTGTAGGGCGGCGGCTGAAAATGCGGTTCGATCTGCTTCAGTTGCGTGGCCAGCTCATTGAGTTCGGTCACCAGGTCTTTGAGCTCGGCCCGCATCTCCTCTACTTGCGCCGCCTCCTCGCCCGCGGCAACGCCTTCCGCCGCCTCCTCGGCCTGGGGAGCGGTCAGCGCCCGGGCCTGCTGAATCCAGTCATCATAGCGGGCCGGCCCTCTGCGGGCATGGATGATCTCGGCCAACTGCTTCGGCGTGCTGGCGGCCAGATCTTCCAGCGTCGTGACGCCTGCATCGAAGAGCATTTGGGCGTATTTGGGCCCAATGCCATTGACTTTCTGCAAATCCTTCATACTCATAATCACCCTCGCTGTGGTGGCGTGTGTTGAAAATGGCCGATAATGCTCGATTTTATCCGCCTCGGCCGGGCGGGTTCGCGCGGATGCGCGGAAACCTGTCATCCGTAAAACGTCATACGTCAAACGTCAAAAAGAGCCTGTTTCGCCACGTTTTGCCGTTTGACGCTTTACGTTTGACGTGCTTTGCCAGGCGTTGAGCATATTGAAATTGTAAAGCTGATGGAAGGACGATCTGAATCATGCCGCCTTTTCGTAACTGCTAACGTATTTGACTTTAAGTCGCCAAAAGCCACGAAGGCGTGAAGTTTTTCGAAGACATGAAGGGAAAATAAAGAAAAATACTTCGTGCCTTCGCCTTTTTTCGTGTCTTCGTGGCAAAAGGTGCTGGTTACACCTTGGTAGTTCGACAATGTCAAATTCCCTCCAAATACATCCAGCAATTGTAACTACTAAGGTCGCCACCCGAAAACCACCAAGAACACTAAGACACAAAGGCGCAAAGGGGAATTTATACATTTTTTCTTCGTGTTCTTAGTGCCTTTGTGCCCTTTGTGGTTTATTAACCGGGGTACGTTAGCAGTTACCAGCAATTTCAAATTTTGCCTGGTGAAAAGCTCCCTCCATGCCTCCCCCCCCCCGCTTCGGCTGACGCCTTGCCGGGGGAGGAGCCGCTGGTTTGCCAATCTGTTTGACAGATGAACGTCTCCCTCCCCCGAACACGGGCGCAGCGATTATCGAGGGAGGGCCGGGAGGGGGGCGAAGCTCTGGCGGCCTGGCCGGAAA
>JALWDV010000081.1 GCA_027036755.1 Anaerolineae bacterium | reverse complement strand
ATCCAGCGGGCTCCTCCCCCTGCAAGGCGTCAGCCGAAGCGGGGGGAGGCCGGGAGGGGGGCTTGTCACCAGGCCAAATTTGAAATTGCTGGACGTGTTTGGAGGGAATTTGACATTGTCCAAATAGTTAGTGCACGAAGGTCGAAATGATTGGGGTGTGTCCAAAATGAGTTGGAAAGTTAAAGTAATCCATTCATTGGCGGGGCGCTTCGCGCCCGCCGCCAACGCCGGGGGATAAAGTCCCCCGGCTAGAAACAGCGCCCCTGTGGGGCTAGCCGGATTTATCCGGCGCTGTTTTGTAGCCCGGCGACTTCATCGCCGGGCGGACGTGGCAAACGCTTCCAACCGAAATTGGACACACCCAAATGATTGCGGGGTTTGTTATGATAATGCGCCGGGACGCAAGCGCAAGCAGCCAACTATCCAACGACCTACGCCTATTTTTTCACCACCCACGGCAAATAAGTGGCGCGCCCCTGTGATGCGCAGTTGTGAAGCTGAATATCATCGAGATACCAGGATGAGACGGCGTCAGTGGTGGTCGCCTGGGCATGGAAGCGGACCGTCTCCCCAATGTAGGGACTGAGATCGAATTCGGCGGTTTGCCAGCGGCGGGGCGCGCTATCCTTGTCGATGATCAGCAATGTGGTCAGAAGCGCGTCATCGGCATTGCGCAGGGTGATGGTGAGGGCGTCGCCCGAGCTCAGACCCTCCGCCGGATCGAACGCCCATAACAGGCTGAGCCGGGCGGCGGGGCTGCCGGCAGGGATGGTCGCATCCTGATAAAGATATTGATGGACATACTCCGCACCGCCGAACCAGGCTCCTTCATGCTCCTGGCCCGTTTCATCCCGATAGGGGGCGGTGAGATAGAGATTCTGTGTCCAATGGTCGTAGCCGTCATCGAAACCGGGGTTTTTGATGAGCTGCCGGCAGGGCGTGGGGGAAGGCGTGGGCGTTGGGGTGAAGGCGGGGACGGGCGTGGATGTGAGAGATGGCGTGACGGTGGGCGTGATGGGCGTTGGCGTAACCGAGATTGGCGTACAGTCATTCCTCGCGTTTTGCGCCGAGTTGCTTAACATCAGGCTGACGTCATCCACGTACATGGCGGTCGTCCCGCCCCAGCCATCATTCATAACACCCCAATAGAGGATGACGCGCTGGCCCGCATAGGCGCTCACATCGTAACTGCATGAAAGCCATTGCGCGTCATTTCTGCTTCCCCGCCAGATCGTGTGCAACGTTCCCGCGGCGTCGCGAATTTGAACGTACTGAAGATCATGGCTATCGGGCGGCTGGCTGAGGGGAAACGCTATCCACCTGAGAACCAGAGAGCCGCCCGGCGCAAGCGCGGGGATGTCCACGCTTTGGTTCATGGAGGAGTAGGCGTATTTGTTTTCGCCTGAAACAATGCCCAGACGGGCGCTGCGCACCGGGCTGAAATAACGATCAGTGCTGTATCCGCCTTGCACCGCAGTGGCGGGAAAGGTCCATCCCTCATCCCCTTCCATGTCGCCGTTGATTATCAGCTCTGTATAGCCAATGGGCTGTTGGGCGAGCGCATCGGCGCCGCGGGCCAACGCGATTGCGCCCATCATGCTCTCTGCAAGGAGGAGGATTAAAAAAAATTTGTTTCGCACGGCGGACGAAAAGCCCCCTCCCGGTCTCTCTTCGCTTCGGCTGGCGTCTTGCAAAGGAGGGGCGGGGTGGGGGCGTATGGGAGGCTGGGAGG
>JALWDV010000080.1 GCA_027036755.1 Anaerolineae bacterium | reverse complement strand
GAATTTGGTAAGAAGTTCATAACAGGCTCTAGGGATAATCCAAGTTTTATCCCAAATATCCCAAATTTTATCCCAAAAGAAGGCCATACAGCGCCGGACTACGCGGGCTTGCGCTTCATCACGTAGTAGGTGCCTTTCTTGACGCCGATCTTCAGCAGCACGCCCTTGTCCACCAGGTCCGCCAGATCAAGACGCAGGGTCTCGGCGCTGACATTGGGGCAAAGCCGCCGGTAATCCCGGTTGGTGATGCGCCCGTGCTCTTGCAGCCATTGCAGCGCCTTCATCTGGCGCTCGTTCATGTTGCTTTCCCACTGGGGCATGGGGTGATGCACGCCCACCTCGTGGCCCTTGCGCAGAATGACGGTGAAGCTGTGGGGCGTGGCCCGAAACTCGGGCGCGGGATGCCCGGCCGCGACCATGGCCTCGATCATCTTGTCCACGCCCAGGCCCAGCTCCTCGATGTAACCCCATTGCAGCAGGCCGTTGACGATGCGGGGGTTGCGGCTGAAGTGCTCGTCCACGATGTTCTTGAGGGTGATGTAGCCTGGCAGGCCGCCGGGCGACGTGATCTCCAACCGATCCTTGAACATGAACACCTCGATGCGGCGGCCCATGATGCGATAATCGCGATGCGCCACCGCGTTCACCAGGGCTTCGCGCACTGCGATCATGGGATATTCGGTCTCCTCCTCTCGTTGCAAGCCCCGCACCACTGCCTTTTTGTCCATGCTCTCCCACACCGCCCGCCAGGTGCTTTCGATCATGCGAGCCAGCGGGCCGCCCACATCCACCCGCCGCCCGTAGCCGATCTCCCCCTCCTCGCCGTGGCGGTCGACGCCCGGGAAGCGCACGAAGGTCAGACCGGCCTGGGGTAGAAAAATCTGCGGGTCTTTGCCAAAGAGCAACAGGCCGCTGACGGTGACGCCGCCGTCTTCGGTGAGAGCGCCGATGCGTTTGAGCAGGATTTCGGTGGGGCCCACAAAGCCGGTGGGATTGCGGCGCTGGCGATGCTCCACGTATTCGGCGATGACGTCTTCGTCGAAATCAGCGAGAGTTGCGCCCGGAACTTCCTCCAGCTCGAACGCGCCCGTGGCCCGTCCCACCGCGGCCAGACTCAGATCCTGGCCTGTCAGCGCCCGGTTTTCGCTGCCGCGGCGGGCCAGCACCCGGCCATCGGGCAGAGAATGCAGCTCGGGGCTGCGGGGCACGTGGAAGACCAGCGCCGTTCCCCGGGGCAGCTCGTAGGTCTCCACCTCCACCTGCACCGGCGGCCGCACCTGAGTGATGGCCATGTTCACGATGTCCTCCGCGTCCTCGGCCTGCAGGCCCGCCCACACATGCCCGCTCTCATCCGCGCCCACCACCAGATCGCCGCCTTCGGTGTTGGCGAACGCGACGATGGTCTCCAGCACTGCGTCTGGATCGAGATGGGGATAAAAGGCGAGTTGCAGGCCGGGCTTGCGGCCCAGCAGGTAAGAAAGGCTCATGGTGGGGCAGTATTCAGTAGGTTAGTGTTCAGTGTTCAGTGGGCATGAGCGGCTGCACGACGATAAGGAATGGAAGATGGAACGCAGGCACATCTGATGATTACAGATTTTCGCAGATTGTTGGTAACTGCTAAGGTCGTTTTCGCTTGAATTAACCTGACAGGTTCCATTGGCAACGACTCAGAGCCTTGCACGCTTCGTTGCTGGCTGAAAACCACACATCCTGCCGCCAAGGTTACGAGAACCT
>JALWDV010000079.1 GCA_027036755.1 Anaerolineae bacterium | reverse complement strand
GCTCCCTCCCCCGCCAGTCGCTTCGCTCCTTTGCAGGGGAGGGAGCCGCTGGTTTGCAAAGTTTTTTGCAGACGGAGAGGTCTTCCCTCCCGCTTGCGGGGGGGAGCGAGGGGGGGCCTGCCGCAGCAGAAGCCAAGCCACCGAAAACAGATAGACTACCTTAGCAGTTACAATAGAACGCTGATTGCTGAAGGTTCGCAAAGCCAACGTTGGGCGAATCTGCAACGGGCGTAATGCGTGAAGCCCGCGCAATCCACATTGTAAACGGGCAGTATAAGATTTTGATTAGACGGGTGAGCAGCAATCCCAGGACGGCGATATCGCCTTGCCAGCCCCCTGCCCGCCCCCGGCGCGGCCCATGCAATCCGATTGAGCCATAGCTACTTGATGAATGTTCACAAAATAAATCGGCCATAGTGGCGTTTGCCACGTCCGCCCGGCGATGAAGTCGCCGGGCTACAAAACAGCGCCGGATAAATCCGGCTAGTACACGAAGGCCGAAATGATTGTATGGTTTGTTATGACAATGCGCCGCGCCGGATGTGCGATCCGGCGCGCTTTTCCCGTTTAACCCGCCGGATTGCGAATCCGGCTGGACGCAAGCGCATGCAGCCAACTATACAACGACTTACGCCTTCTTGCACTAGCCCCGTAGGGGCGCTGTTTCTAGCCGGGGGACTTCATCCCCCGGCGCTGGCGGCGGGCGCGAAGCGCCCCGGGCCTATGACCGGATTATTTTGTCAATGTTCATAAAGTAGCCAGCAAAGCAACGACGCTGACGAAGGTCATCATGGCCAGAATGAGCGCCGTGAGGAGAATAGAGACGCCATCCGCCCGCACTCCCTGTGGATCCCGCCGCCATCGCCATCCCAGCCAGAATAAAAATGCCAGAACGTCGAGGATAATCAACGCCGAGACGCCCCGCATTAGCCCGGTGGAGAGGTGGACGCCATATCCGCACAAACTTTGAACGCCCTGTTGAAATGTCCATGCACCAAAAGCTGTCATCCAGAAAATGCGCTCACGCCGCTTATGCTGCCGCCACACCAACATCATCAATACGGGATAAATTAGAACAAAGGCGGCGTCTGTTGCCGACATCAGAACACGCAAGGCCGAAATCGGCACGAATTCAGAACAAAAGGCTTGTCCCCATGCAGCATACGGAGCAAAAGTGGAAAACGACAGAGAGAACACCATGCCCACCGCCAGAAAAAGGGGCGTCAATGCCAGGGCCCGCCGTTGTTTCCAACGAAGAAAAAGGCAAGCAGACGCCACAAAAAAGGGCATGAGCAACACGATATAGAAATGCCCGCCAATGCCAATATACCAGGTTGTGGGCAATGTCAGCAGCGCACCCGCCAACACCCAGAGACAAGAGCGGCGATAGACGCCCCAGGCAGCAAAGGCCAGCCCCGCCAGCATACCAGGCCAGCCAAAGACTATGAAAAGCAGGGTTTCAAACATGATGCGTTCGTCAATGCCACACAAGATAGATGACCGTATTGAAGTTTATGGCGAAGAGCATGAATGCACTGAACCACAAATTTCTTTTGTGCGCTCGCATCGCGTCCGCGTCCTGACGCCATCGCCATCCCAGCCAGATGAAAAAGGCCAGTGTGCAGCACAGAGCCAGGCCCGCATTGAGTCGCCAAACCCATGACGCCACGTGCGCGCTGTAATCGCAATTCATCTGCACCATTTGCGTGGCTGTTATTCCTGTAACGGAAAGCATCCAGAAGCTCTGTTCTCTGCTTTTGTTCTGCCGCCAGACGATCACGATCAGAAATGGCATTAACAGCGTCGAAGCGGCCAGAAGCGTCATCAAAATGAACTCGATGGTCGAAGGCCAGGGCTTGAATTGCGGGCATAGCGTCTGGCCCCAGGCAGCATAGGGAGCGTTGGCGACGAAAGCCAACGTGAGCAACATGCCCGCAGCCCAAAAGATTGGCCACGCCATCGTCATCCGCCGCCGCGTCCGACGCATGATGAGACAGATGGCAAGCAGGGATAGGGGCAGCAACAGAAAAGTATAAAAATGCCCGCCAATGGCAATATACCAGGTTATGGGCAATGTCAGCATCGCACCCGCCAACACCCAGAGACAAGAGCGGCGATAGACGCCCCAGGCTGCTAAGGCCAGCCCCGCCAGCACACCAGGCCAGCCAAAGATAATGAAAATCAGGGATTCTAACATGATACGTTCACCGATTCGGTTTGAGAAGGAGCGAATCTAAAAAGAGTGCAATCCAAAACCTGTTTCGATTATAACAACCTGGGATAGAAAGTAAAAACAAATCCCGTGCTATAATTTTGCCATGCAATCCGCCACAGCTTCCCGCCGCATCCTTGCCGACATCAGCCTGCTGGTCGTCGCCTTCATCTGGGGTTTGACCTTTGTGATGGTGCAGGACGCGGTGCGGGCGTATCCGGTGTTCGCGTTCCTCAGCGCCCGCTTCATCCTGGCTTTTCTGGCGATGCTCCCCATCGCGCTGCTGCTGCGCAAACGCACCGCGGGCTGGGGCGCGGCCACGCCTTTGCGAAATCAAATCGGCGCAGGCGCGCTCATCGGCGTGATCCTCTTCGCCGGTTATGGATTTCAGACCGCGGGCCTGCAATACACCACGCCGGCCAAAGCCGGTTTCATCACCGGGCTTTCGGTGGTGATGGTGCCCCTGCTGGGCGTGATCCTGCTGCGGGAGCGGCCTCATCCGGCCGTGTGGGCGGGCGTGGGGCTGGCAACGGCGGGACTGGCGTTTCTATCGCTGGTGGGTGTAAACTTGGATGAAGGCGTCAATCCGGGCGATGTGCTGGTCTTTTTTTGCGCGCTCAGCTTCGCTGCCCACATCTTCGTCACCGGGCGTTTCTCGCATCGCATGAACCCCCTGGTGTTGACCATGACGCAGATTCTCACGGTTGCGCTGCTAGCCAGCGTCACCAGCCACTTCTTCGAGCCTCCCACGCCGCTCTTCCCCCGCGGACAGCCTCTCTTCGCCGCGGTCTTCACCGGCATCCTGGCCACCGCCATCGCTTTTGGCGTGCAGACGGTGGCTCAGCGTTTCACCACATCCACGCACACCGCGCTCATCTTCGCCACCGAACCGGTCTTCGCCGCGCTGGCTTCGGTTGCGCTCATTGGCGAACGCCTGGGCCAGCCCCAACTGCTGGGCGGCGCGCTGATCCTGGCCGGGATGCTGATGGCTGAGCTCGGGCCTGGATTGAAAAGCAGGAAAATGGAGTAACTGCTAACGCACCCCGGTTAACAAACCACAAAGGGCACAAAGGCGCCTAAGAACACGAAGAAAAAATGGATAAATTTCCCTTTGTGCCTTTGTGTCTTAGTGTTCTTAGTGGTTTTCGGGTGAAGACCTGAGTAAGTTACAAAATGGATTAAATCACTTTCGACAGCGCTCTTATCGCTCATCTCCTTCAGTCTCATGGATAGAACAGTCCCCGTTTCAGGCAACGAAGAAATCCAGCTTTACATGCGCACCTACTACTCGTTGCTGCGCAGCACGAGCCCGGTGCAGATCAAGGTGCTCATCGAGGCGCACAAGCGCATGAATTCGGCGCTGCACGTGAAGGCGAATGACGCCGAGCCCGATCTGGCGGCGCTGAACTACGCCATTCTGCGCCTGCCCGACGTCATCGACCACGTGCGGCTGGTGGTCATGGGGCAATCGGAGCGCATCTTCCGCAAACACGGCTACGCCAATCTTTCATCCTGGCAGCGCGTCACCGCGCCGGGCCGCCGTCGCCGCACATTTTACGATGGCGAGGAGACCCTGGCCGTGTTCATCGCCAGCCGCTCCGACATCGATGATCTGGTTCCGATGCTGGTGGCGTATCAGATCGAGCGGCGCAAGCTGTATGAGCTGTTGGGCAACAGTACGGGGCTATCCTTTTTGCAGGAGATCAGGGAGCAGGGCGTGAATGACGCCCGGGCCTGCTGCCAACGGATGGCCGAACTGACGCGCACCGAGGCCGAAGACTGGATGCGCATTTATCGGGTGTGGAAAGAGAAGCTGCCCCAGCGGCTGATCACCATCGCCACCGAAAAGCAGGACATCGCCATCCGCTCCCTTTCGGGCTCGCTGGCCGACTATCGGCGGGCCACGCGGCGCTGGTGGGAGCATGTGGAGGAGGCTCTGCCCGACGTCGGTTTTGCAGACCGGCCCGCCTACTTCATCTCCAGCAACACCCATTCCATGGCCAATCTGCTCAGCGGCTATCCGTTGATGAAGGAAGATGAGCTGGTGGCCTACATCCGGGAGCAGGGGTCGGATGACTTGCGGCGGGAGTATGAAGACATCCACCGGGAGAACGTGCCCAGCAGCCGCGAGAACTTCCTCTACTACGCGTGGAAGAAGTACGAGCAAGCCCATCCCCAGGCCGCGGCCGAACGGCTGGCCCACGAAAAAAAGATGGGCATCTTCCGCATCCCCAGCGAATACACGGCCTTCGACATCGAGGTGCAGGTGGTGCTGCTCAACCGGCTGAACAGCAACTTCATGGATCCGCGGCTGCAATTGCCGGGCATCGAGAACCTGCATCTTAGCAACGCCCTGATCATCAACATCGATTATCCGCTGGGCATGGGCGCGTATCAGGTGTTGAATGAGATCGCCCGCAATATCGACGAGGTGCGGGGCGTGTTCATCATGGGCAAGGCCGCCACCCTCAATGGCCGCGTCGGCGATGTGATGATTCCCAACGTGGTGCACGATGAACACTCGACCAACACCTACCTTTTTCACAACTGTTTCTGCGCCGATGACGTCAGCAACTTCCTGGTCTATGGCTCGGTGCTGGACAATCAGAAGGCCATCACCGTGCCCGGCACCTTCCTGCAAAACCAGGAGTACATGGCCGTGTTCTACAAGGAAGGCTACACCGATCTGGAGATGGAAGCAGGCCCGTACCTCAGCAGTATTTACGAGATGTCCAGGCCCAAGCGCCATCCCTACAACGAGATCGTAAATCTATACGAAGCGCCTTTCCCGGTGGGGATTTTACACTACGCCTCGGATACGCCCTTCAGCAAGGGGCAGAATCTGGGCGCGCAAAATCTTTCCTACTTCGGCATGGACCCCACCTACGCCACCATGATCGCGATCCTGCGACGCCTGCTGGATTCTGAGCTGGCGCACCGCCGGTAGCTGTATCATCAATTTCAAATTTGGTTCGGAGACAAGCCCCCCTCCCGGCCTCCCCCCGCTTCGGCTACCGCCTTGCAGGGGGAGGAGCCCACTGGATTGCAAACATGTAGGGCAGATGGTCATCTCCCTCCCCTGAACACGAGCGCAGCGAGTATCGGGGGAGGGTCGGGGCG
>JALWDV010000078.1 GCA_027036755.1 Anaerolineae bacterium | reverse complement strand
GGGGGCTTGTCACCAGGCCAAATTTGAAATTGCTGGACGTGTTTGGAGGGAATTTGACATTGTCCAACTACTAACATAGCGAGGTCAAAAACTACGACGACACGACGACACGAAGGCGCGAAGGGTGGGGAATAAGGATTTTCTTCGTGCCTTCGTTCCTTCGAGCCTTCGTGGCAAGACGATCTCGAGGCCGAATCAGGTTATCTGAGTGGTTGCCGCCCCAGCGTTGCTACCGATGTTCTTCCTGTTTTTTGATTTCGTCCGCCAGCCGCAACCATTGGGGAATGCTCAACTCCTGGGCCCGCTGTTTGGGATTTAACCCCGCGGCGCTAATAGCCGCACCGCTGAGAGCCGTAGGAAGCCCCAGGCCCGAAGCCAGACTATTGCGCAATGTTTTGCGCTTTTGCCCGAACCCCGCTCTCACGACCCGGAAAAAATCATTGCGCAGATCAGGCGGGACCAGGGGCTGCGGCAGCGCATCCAGCTGCAACACAGCCGAATGAACCTTGGGCGGCGGCGTAAACGCGCCCGGCGGCAATTTGCGCACGATGGTCGGGCGGGCGTAAACCTGCACCGACACCGCCAGCAAACTCATTTTTGGAGGATGAGCCGCGATGCGCTTCGCCACGTCCTGTTGAATGGTGAACACCATGCGCTCGGGCCGCGGTTCGGCCTCGAGAAAATGACGCAGCAGAGGTGAGGTGATGTAATACGGAATGTTCCCCAGCACGTAATAAGGCGCGACGCCGCCGCTTTGCGCCAGCGCCTGTTTGGGCGAGATCGCCAGTGCATCCCCCTGGATGACGTGAACATGCGGCCAATCTTCATATAACTCAGCCAGCAGCGGAGCCAATCGATGATCCAGCTCGATAGCGATCAATCGCCCAGTGACCGGAATCAGGGCCGCAGTCAGTGCGCCGGGCCCGGGCCCCACCTCGATGACCACGGCGTCGGGCGGCAGATCAGCCGCGGCGACGATGGCCTCGAGGATGTTGGAATCAGTGAGGAAGTGTTGCCCCAGCCCCTTGCGAGGCGCAAGCCCCAGCTCTTTCAGCCGGGGCAGCAACGTGGGGGGATGAGAAGACATGTGACACCATCATCGCGCGCGGAGCGGCGAGACTTGCGCCCCACCGCTCTGCAACGCATGGATGATTTGAAGAGATTAACTGCCTTTGGTGTTGATCTTGAAGACCGAGTAAAGGAGACAAAAACCAATCAAACCGGTGACCACCAAGATCAAGCCGATGACGTAGGCCACGTAATTCCATGGCGAAGTCAGCGTTGCGTTACCCATGTAGAAAAGAACGAGACCGAGGATGACGCGGATAATGCGATCCCATTTGCCTTCGTTGGCTTGCATAATAACCTCCTTGCGTGATGTAAATAAATTGATATTGGCGTAGCGCTGGTTGATGAATGCGCTATATGAGTTATATAGAAAATCTTGCATCCTGTCAAGTGGTGTTTTGACTGGACACAATTCCAAATATGACGCGCCGGGTGGGGCAACGGCCTCATCGGCGATTGAGCCGCTTTTAGACCGCCATCGAATGAAGTCTTGACAATGGGGGCATTTTAGAAAGGTCGATTTGACAGATGCCCGGAAATCCGGTATAGTCGGGCCATGTTTATGCTTCGCAGGCGCACCAACCAACGGGACGAGGTCAGATCACTGGTCTGATCCCCTGGCTCGCGTCTGCATCTGAACTCGAATCCCGCACCCCAACCACGATGGCGTTTTCATCGTGGTTTTTTATTTGCCTTTCAACAATGTGACGATACAGCTCACATATCAACCTTGAAGGTTAGAGCCGCCAACAGGCGACATGCCAAGACCGTAAAACGTCAAGCGTCAAACGTCACGCTGCTGTAACGATGTCATGGCTCATTGCAGGACACATCTTTGGCGATAAAGGCCTGACGTTTGACGTTTTACGTATGACGTGGGTTGGCATAAATGGCCAACGTTGCTTCTTCAGACGTTTTTTCGCTGTGGCCTGTATAGTTACTCAGCAATAGCGCAATCCATTTTTTCACCTTTCATTTCATCAGGAGAGAATCCCGTGTCACCCAAAAAACCAAAAGTCAACAAAGTCGTGCTCGCCTACTCGGGCGGCCTGGACACCTCGGTCATCGTGCCGTGGCTGAAGGAGAATTACGGATGCGAAGTCATTTGCTTCAGCGCCGATCTGGGCCAGTCGGAGGAGCTGGACGGCCTGGAGGAGAAGGCCCTGGCTTCGGGCGCCAGCAAAATCTACATCGAAGATCTGCGCCTGGAGTTCCTCACCGATTACGTTTTTCCCACCATGCAGGCGGGCGCGGTGTATGAGCGCAAGTATCTGCTGGGCACCAGCATGGCCCGCCCCCTCATCGCCAAACGCATGGTCGAGATCGCCGAGCTGGAAGGCGCGGACGCCGTCGCCCACGGAGCTACGGGCAAGGGCAATGATCAGGTTCGCTTCGAACTGACCGTTATGGCCCTGAATCCCAAGCTGAAGATCATCGCTCCCTGGCGGGAATGGGACATCCGCGGGCGCAAGGACGCGCTGGCCTACGCCGCGGAGCACAACGTGCCCGTGGCCGCGACCGAGGATTCCATTTACAGCCGGGATCGCAACCTGTGGCACATGAGCCACGAGGGCGGTCTGCTGGAAGACCCCTGGAACGAGCCCGAGGAGGAGATGTACACCCTCACCAATTCGCCAGAAAACGCGCCCGACGAGCCGGAATATGTGACCATCGATTTCAAGGCGGGCCTGCCTGTGCGCGTCAACGGCGTGGCCATGGGGCCTGTGGAGATGATGGAGAAGCTAAACGAGTTGGCCTCCAAACATGGCATTGGCCGGGTCGATCTGGTGGAGAATCGTCTGGTGGGCATGAAATCCCACGGCGTTTATGAGACGCCCGGAGGCTCGTTGCTTTACGAGGCCCACGCCGCTCTGGAGCAGCTCGTGCTGGACAAGGACACCCTGCACTACAAACAACAGGTGGGCCTGCGTTACGCCGAACTGGTGTACAACGGCCAGTGGTTCACGCCCTTGCGCGATGCGCTGGACGCCTTTGTGCAGAGCACCGAGCAGAACATGACGGGCACGGTGCGCTTCAAGCTCTACAAGGGCAACGTCATCTTGGTGGGGCGCAAGAGCCCGTTCAGTCTCTATCGGGAAGATTACGTCACTTTTGATGAGGATGACGTCTACAACCAGCAAGACGCCGAGGGCTTCATCAAGCTGTTCGGGTTGCCCATGAAGGTGCAAGCCATGCTGGAGATCGAAGGCGTGGGCGTTTCTCGCTACCGCCAGCCCGATTACAGTAACTTCAAACGGGATTAGCAAAGCCCGCGGACGAGAACGGCTTTTTCGATATCAAAAAATCACCAGAATCACACGCCACCCCAAGGTGAATTCGATGACATCACATCACGCGCTGCCCCTGGGTTTCGGCTACGCCGGCCTTGCCTGCGGCGTCAAACCCGATAATCAGTTGGATCTGGCCCTTATCTTCTCCGAAACGCCCGCGGTTGCGGCCGCCGTCTTCACCCAAAACCGCTACGCGGCCGCGCCGGTGCTGTATGACCGCATTTTGCTGGAAATGAATGCGACGGGCGTTCACGCCGTGATCATCAACAGCGGCAACGCCAACGCTGTGACCGGGCCCCAGGGGCTGGCCAACGCCCGCCGCATGGCCGAGGCCGTGGAGAGGACTTTCGGCCTGGCCCCGTGGAGCGCTCTGGTGATGTCGACGGGCGTCATCGGCGTGCAATTGCCGGTCGAGCGCATCGAGGCGGCCACGCCCGCGCTGTTCGGAGCCTTGCAGCCGACCATGCAAGGCTTCGATGCAGCGGCCCGGGCCATTATGACCACCGACACCCGGCCCAAGACCGCGTTCGATCAGGTTAGGATAGGCGACGCCACGGTGACCCTCGCCGGCCTGTGCAAGGGCGCTGGCATGATCCACCCCAACATGGCGACCATGCTGGGCGTGATCACCACCGACGCCCGGCTGACGCCGGATGCAGCCCGGTCGGCCCTGGCGCAGGCTACCGATGTCTCCTTCAATCGCATCAGCGTTGATGGCGACACCAGCACCAACGACACAGTGGCGCTGCTGGCCAATGGTCTGGCTGGCGGCCCAATCATCGAGGCTGGCACGCCCGAATTCGATGCGTTTCTGCAGGCGCTGACTCGCGTCAGCATCCGGCTGGCCCAGGCCATCGTGCGGGATGGCGAAGGCGCGACCAAATTCGTCACCCTGCGCGTCTCGGGGCTGAACGATGACGAGGACGCGCATCGGGCGGCCAACGCCATCGCAACCTCGCCCCTGGTTAAAACAGCCATCTACGGCGGCGACGCCAACTGGGGACGCATTCTGGCCGCGGCCGGATACAGCGGCGCTGTCTTTGATCCCAACGCGGCGGAGTTGTGGATCACCGGCGGGCCGGACGAGGACGCTTATCTCCCCCCCTTGCATCTCGTCTCCCGCGGCGCGCCTCTGGCCTATGACGAGGCCGCCGCGGCCGAGCGTTTCGCTCAACCCGAACTGCTCATCGAGCTGAAACTGGGGGATGGGCCGGGCCAGACCACCGTGTGGACCTGCGACCTCAGCCACGAGTACGTCACCATCAATGGAGAATATCGAACCTAGGCGACTTCCCGTTGCAACAATTCCGGGGGCGCGCTCCAACTTCCCTCGCCCCGTTTCAACCCCCGCCGCTTCAAATCATCGAGCTGATTCCGCCACTGCTTGAACAACGCCTCGCCATATAGCGGCGCGCCCCACTCCAATGCTTCCAGCGCCGTAAGATGCAAAGCATCCATCATCCTTTCCCATTCCTGTCGGGAATACCCAATCACTTCAATGGGAGCGCCTCCTGATCTCAGACGATTAAGAACATAAAGCCGCTTGAAAAATTTCTCAGGCATCTCGCCGCCAATGACGATGATATCGACATCGCTATGCTGATGAGCGTTTCCGCGTGCAACAGACCCGTGGAGGATGATGCCATCGGGATGTATGGCCTCGATAACTCGTTGGCAATATGAAGCGATTTCTTTTTGATAGTCGATGGCGGTCATGGCAGATTGCTCCGAACAAACTCGATGATCTGTTCTGCGTCTTCAAGAGCCTCATGGGCCAAATCCTGGTCATATTGTTCCGCCGGAACACAAGCAAAATCTAGGCTATAGCAAGATCATTTGGGTGCGTCCCAAATGAGTTGGAAAGTTAAAATAATCGGCATGGTTCATTCTCATTCAAAACCATCTTTACAATTTCTCCGTCAAACGTCATACGTCAAACGTCAAAAAGAGCCTTTTTCGCCACGTTTTGACGTTT
>JALWDV010000077.1 GCA_027036755.1 Anaerolineae bacterium | reverse complement strand
ACGCTGGTTTGCAAAGGATTTTCTCAGGCGAGGATGACATCCCCCCGCTGGCGGGGGGACTGAGGGGGGCCTTCTCGCGCAGATGCGAAAACCTCGGAAAAAGGGAAGTAATTTTTTGACGATCACTAAGAGCACTAAGACACAAAGGCACAAAGGAAAATTTATACATTTTTTCTTCGTGTTCTTAGTGCCTTTGTTCCCTTTGTGGTTTATTAACCGGCGTACGTTAGCAGTTACGGATTATTTTAACTTTCCAACTCATTTGGGACGCACCCAAAAGATTTTATCCGTGTTTTCTCCTATCCGTGTCGAGTGAACAGGGCTACGTTGGCAGTTACTACGACGCGAACTCCCCCGGCCGCGGGCCCGGCGTCTTTCCTGCGATGACGCGAATTGCGCCCGGCAATACGCGCACATCCACAGCCGTGGCGCCGTCATCCTTTATCTCGCCATCCACCAGCAAAGGCAGGGGATCGTCGCTGTCGATCTTCAGCCACGGGGTTTGATGATAATACACGTCGGGCTCATGGATGTGCGTCCCTTTCATGGTTTTGGGCAGCAATCTGAACACGCCAAAGCGGGATCGGGCGTCGGCCACAAGGAAATCCAGCAGACCGTCATCCTGCCGGGCGTTGGGCGCCAGGAAATAAACGCCGCCGGTGCGATAGCCAATGGCCACATACGCCATGAGGATCGGCTGTTTCGCCATTTCGCCCCCCTCCCATCTGAACCCGACCGTTGGCCACCGGGCCTTGAGAATGGCTTTGACCGCGCCGAGAACGTAGCGCGTCTCGCCGTGGATGCGCTGGATTTTGGCCGCCTCCATGTTGGCGATAGCCCCCAGCCCCGCGATGAAGTCATTCATAAAAATGTACTGATTGGCCCGGCCCAGGTCCAACTTTCGCATAAGCTTCGCTTCCACCAGCACCCTGCAGGCCGCTTCCAGATCGAAGGGAACACCCAACTGATAGGCGTAATCGTTGGCCGAGCCCAGGGGCAGCACGCCCAGCGTCGCGCCCGCCCGCTTGTTTTCGCCCACCAGCCCGTTCACCACCTCGCTGATCGCGCCGTCGCCGCCCGCGGCCACGATAGGATCGAAGCCCGCAGCCACGGCCTCCCGGGCCAGCTCGACGCCGTGACCCGGTCCTTCTGTCTGCACCAGCTCGAAATCGTAGCCCAGGCTATCCAGAATGCGCTGCACCTCGGGCGCTCGCTCCTTTGCGCGCCACCGGTTGGAGTAGGGATTGAGGATGATTTTCGCAGGCATGAGAGGCGTCAGGAGTGAGTGAGAACGAGTAAATACTCACGTAGCGAAGTCAAAAACCACGAAGACACGACGACCCGAAGGCGCGAAGGGTGGAGAAAATAAGGATATTCTTCGTGCCTTCGTCCCTTCGAGCCTTTGTGGCAAGGCGTTTTCGGGACCGAATCGGGCTACCTGGGCAGTTACGATAACGGAGGGGAAACAACCATGAACGAAAACGGCGGGCCCGATCGCAGCAATTATAACATGCTTCTCGCCGCATCCCATGCTATAATCTCAGCATCCCGGCAATTTCAAATTTTACCTGGCAAAAAGCCCCCTCCCAGCCTCCCCCCGCTTCGGCCAACGCTTTGCATGGGAGGAGTCCTCTGATTTGCCAATTTGCGTAGCAAATGAGCATCTCCCTCCCCCGAACACGAGCGCAGCGAGTATCGGGGGAGGGAGATGCTCATTTGCTACGCAAATTGGCAAATC
>JALWDV010000076.1 GCA_027036755.1 Anaerolineae bacterium | reverse complement strand
CATGGACGAGATAAACGTAAGTATCGAGCGGGTCGATGACCTGCCCTTGTTGGGCATGTTGGTGCGTACCATGGGGGTGGCAGAGGTCGTGGACGAATGTATGCCTACCCATGGGAATTGGAAAGGGCTGAGCCCTGGGCAAATCGTTGCCGGCTGGTTGCTGTACCTGATGTCTGAATCGGACCACCGATTGTACTCCGTGGAACCCTGGGCGGCCGAGCGGATAGAGACGCTATCCCATGTTTTGGACGTTCAGGTGGGGCCCAAGGATTTCACCGATGACCGGCTTGGGGCGCTGCTGACGAAATTAGGGGATGATGAGTGCTGGGAGAAGATAGAGGATGCCTTGAACCGGCGTCATCTGCAGGTGTTTTCCCTGCCCACGGAGGTGGTCCGTTTGGATACGACAGCGGTATCGGTCTATCACGAGGTGGAGGGCCACACCCTCATTGCCTATGGGCACAGCAAGGACCATCGGCCCGACCTGCCCCAGCTCAAGGTCATGGTGGGGGCATTAGACCCTTTGGCCATGCCCCTGGTCACCGAGCCTGTGGCCGGGAACGAGAGCGATGACCCCTTGTACATTCCGGCCATTGAGCGGGTGCGGGCCGGTGTGGCGCAGCGAGGGCTGGTGTATGTGGGGGATAACAAGATGGAGAAGAAGGCCACTCGGGGGCACCTGGTGGCAGGAGGGGACTATTACCTCTTACCCCTGAGCCAGAAGCGCGGGAACAAGGCCTTGCTGCAAGAGTACGTGCAAAAGGCTCTGGCCGACGAAGGGGCCTTGCAAGTTTGGGAGAAGCAAGGGGAAGAATGGGTGTGGCGGGGTCGGGAATGGGAACGGGAACAACGCTACGTGGGAGATGAGATAGAGGTAACATGGTGCGAACGCGTGCTGGTCGTCCAATCCCGGCGTTTGTACGAGAAGCAACGACGGGGGCTGGAACAGCGTTTGGCCCGCGCGCAGGCCAAGATTGAGCGCTTGACCCCGCCACCCAAGCAGGGGCAACGGCAGTTTCGGGAATTGGCGCCTCTCAAGGAGCGGGTTGAACGCATCCTCAAGGAGCATCGGGTAGAGGCCTTTCTGGAGGTGACCTACCACGAAGAAGTGCAGGAGATGTCGGGGAAACGGAGCAAGAAGCGCTATCGGGTGCAGGTGACCCGACGGGAAGAGGTACTGGAGGAGACCTATCCCACCCTGGGCTGGCGGTTGTACGTCACCAACGTGCCGCAAGAGAGGTTGTCCATGGCCCAAGCGATCCGCCTTTACCGAGGGGGCGTGCCGACTATCGAACACCTCTTTTCCCGGCTCAAGGGGCGACCTTTGGGGCTGCGCCCTCTGTTTCTGCGCCTGGAAGAACGTATCAAGGGATTGGTGCGCTTGCTCTCCTTGGCCCTGCGTGGTTTGACGTTGCTGGAATACCAGGTGCGTGAGGCCTTGGCGGAAGAAGGGGAGGCATTGGCCGGTCTTTATCCTGGGAATCCCAAGCGGGCCACCTCTCGCCCCACCGCAGAACGTCTTTTAGAGGCTTTCAAAGGGATTCACCTGACCCGACTGATTTTGCCCCAGGGACACGTGTGTGTTATCTCGCCCTTGTCGCCATTGCAAATGCGCATTCTGGAATTGTTAAGGTACTCGCCTTCCATCTATACCGACTTGACTCAGCAAGAGCCCGTACCGATTTAGTCCAGAAAATTTAAGCGAACCGCAAGAACGAGTAACTGGATGGCGCAGGAA
>JALWDV010000075.1 GCA_027036755.1 Anaerolineae bacterium | reverse complement strand
TGCGTCCTATTTCGGTTGAAGAAACAGCAACGCCGCCAGCGCCGGGGGATGAAGTCCCCCGGCTAGAAACAGCGCCCCTGCGGGGCTAGCCGGATTTATCCGGCGCTGTTTTGTAGCCCGGCGACTTTCATCGCCGGGCGGACGTGGCGAACGCCACTATAGCGATTCGGGTTGTGAACATTCATCATTCGGCCAAAACGCCCGGCTGGCCCTAACTCATTTAGGACGCACCCTTTTTATTTTGATAAGTTCCATAAACAAATGCTCATATAATCACCCTTTCTAGTGAAGAGAAGCTGTTTCATGCTTGTTCGATCCCTGTTTTACGCCGCCATCCTCATCGGCTACGCGTACATGCTGTTGCTCATCTGGTCTATCATCACGCCCGAGCGCCGCATTTGGCCGCCGGGCAAGGTCGTATGGAAGATCGCACTCTCCTGGGGGATGTTCTATCTGGGCGCAGGACTGACCGTTGCGCTAATCTTCCTCGATTGGAATTCGTGGACCATCCCGCCCGAAATCCGCTTCGGCGTCGGCGTCCCCCTGGCGCTGCTGGGTTCAAGCCTGGTGGTGTGGGGTGTGCGCGCCCTGGGCATGACGAACACCCACGGCGTCCGGGATGGATTCGTCGCTCGCGGGCCTTATCGATTCACCCGCAATCCTCAATATCTGGGCGACATCATCCTGTTTACGGGCGCTATTCTCATCGCCAATTCGGCGCGCGCCACCGTCATTCTCTTGCTGTTTATCTTTAGTTTCATCCTGTTTCCTCTGACCGAAGAGCCCTGGCTGGAGGAGCAATACGGCGAGGACTATCTCCGCTACAAAACCCAGACGCCGCGATTTCTCTAGCGCCTGCCTTGAAGAGGGGACGCGTAACTGCTAATGTACTCGACTTTAAGCCTCAAAAAGCCACGAAGACTCGAAGGATAACGAAGGCGCGAAGTATTTTCTTTATTTTTCCCTTCGTGCCTTCGAAAAACTTCGAGTCTTCGTGGCAAAAAGTGGTGATGAGACCTTAGTAGTTACCTGGACGCGGACGAACGCGGATGAAAGCAAAACATCAAACCATGCCATTATGACTGAAAAACTACGACTCGACCTTCCCCTGTTGTTGCCCGACATCGACGAAGGCGACTCCTGCGTGACGCTGCTGACCGCCGAGCTTTCTCACACCCGCGGCGTCTCCGAAGCGCACATCGTGCAAGAAAATGGTGCGGCTATGCTGTGCCTGCATTACGATCCCAACCTGGTTTCGCTGGGCAAGATCAAGCGGCTGGCCCGGGATGAGGGCGCCCGCATCAGCCAGCGCTACCGCCACGAGACCATCCCCCTCTCCGCCATTCCCGCTGCCGACGCGGCAGCCTCGCTGGGCAAGGCGCTGGCGGATCTGCCCGGCATGCTGCACGCCAACGTCAACTACGCTGCGGGCGTGGCTTATGTAGCTTATGACAACGAAAAACTGAGGCGGGCCGATATCGAAGCCGCCCTTCGCAGCATGGGCGTGCAGCCTGTTGGCGCCCCGCAAGGCCGCGAGGCTGCGGGCGAAGAGGGGTGCGTACGCAAGCACAAGCACGAACATGAGCACGGACACGAGCACGAGCACGGAACAGTCCCCGCTTTTTTGCCCCACTGGATGCAGGAGCGCTGGACGCTGATTTTGGTGGCGCTGGCGGGCGCATTCCTCCTCATCGGCTGGGCGAGCGAGCGCTGGTTTGGCCTTCCGGCCGAGCTCGCGCTCTTGCTCTACGCGCTATCCTACATCGCGGGCGGGTATGACATCGCCACCCACGCCATTCCGGCGCTGTTTCGCGGCAAGTTCGACACCGATGTGCTGATGCTGGCAGCGGCCGCGGGAGCCGCCATCCTGGGGGAATGGGCCGAGGGCGCTTTTCTGCTCTTCCTCTTCGGCCTGGGGCACGCGGGCGAGCATTATGCGCTGGATCGGGCGCGGGACGCGGTCAATGCGCTGGGGCGGCTCATGCCCAAAACCGCGCGCGTCAAACGGGGTGACGAGATCATCGAAACGCCGGTCTCGGAAGTGCAGATCGGAGACATCGTGGTGGTGCGCCCGGGGGATCGCATTCCGGTGGATGGCCGGGTGGCGCGGGGCGCGGGCTCGGTGGATCAGAGCCCCATCACCGGCGAAAGCGCGCCCGTTCCCAAAGGGCCGGGCGATGAGGTCTTTGCCGGCAGCATCAATCAGGAGGCGACGCTGGATGTCCGGTCCACAAAACTCGCCCGAGACAACACCCTGAGCCGGGTGATGCAGATGGTGGCCGAGGCTCAGAGCCAGCAAAGTCCCACCCAGCGATTCACGCAGAAGTTCACCGCCCGGTTCGCGCCCGCCGTGCTCATCTTCGTGCTCTTGGTCATCGTCGCGCCGCCCCTGCTGGGCTGGATGACGTGGCAGGAGAGTTTCTATCGGGGCATGTTGCTGCTGGTGGCCTCATCGCCCTGTGCGCTGGCCATTGGCGCGCCTGCGACGGTGCTGGCGGGCATCGCCCAGGCCGCCCGCGGGGGCGTGCTCATCAAAGGCGGCGTGCATCTCGAAAACCTGGGAGCCGTCCAGGTGATGGCCTTCGATAAAACCGGCACCCTCACCAAAGGGCAATTCCAGATCACCGACATCATCCCCCTGAATGGCGCCAGCCCGGAACAGGCGCTGAAGCTGGCCGCGGCCGTGGAGCAGCAATCCAACCATCCCCTGGCCCGGGCCGTGGTGGAAGCCGCCCGAGAGAAGCAAGTGGACCCGCCCCTGGCCGAACAGGTGGAGAACATCGCCGGGCGGGGCGTGCGCAGCGAAATCGACGGCGTCCCCGTCCTGGTGGGATCGCCCGCGCTGGTTCGCGGGATGGCCCCCGCGGCCTGGGATGAGACCATGCAGCGATTGCTGGCGGAGCTGGAGGCCCAGGGCAAGACCACCATCTGGGTGGTCGCGGATGGACGGATCATCGGTGCGCTGGCCCTGGCCGACACGCCCCGTCCCGGCGTGTCGGAGATCATGGAGCGGCTGCAAAAGCTGGGCGTGCGGCGACTGGTTATGCTCACGGGAGATCATCAGCGGGCCGCGCAAAAAGTCGCGAGAGAGGCGGGTCTCACCGATGTGCGGGCCGAACTGCTGCCCGAGGACAAGCTAAAAGCCATTCAGGCGCTGGAGGCCGAGGAGGGGCCTGTTGTCATGGTGGGCGATGGCGTGAATGACGCGCCGGCGCTGGCCACGGCCACGGTGGGCATGGCCATGGGCGCTGTCGGAACCGCAGTGGCCCTGGAGACCGCCGACGTGGCCCTCATGGCCGATGATCTGAGCAAGCTGCCTTTTGCAGTCAGCCTCGGCCGCGCCAGCAGACGCATCATCGTGCAGAATCTGGCCATCGCCCTGGGAGTCATCGTTCTGCTCATCGGGGCCTCGCTGACGGGCGTTGTGGCGCTGAGCGGCGCGGTGGTTCTGCACGAGGGCAGCACCATCATCGTCGTGCTGAACGCGCTGCGCCTGTTGCGTTTTAGAGGGTAAATCCCCACCCCGGCCGCCAGAGACGGCCTATCCCAGGCCCGACACGCTCTCGGGCCGAATGAAATACATGACCCGAACCTCGTCCGGCTTCACCGGCTCCCAGTTCTGGCCCGTGTAGCGCCGCGAAAGGTGGTCGATGTGCTCGTGGGCGGCGGCGCCCTCGATGATCTTCACCACGCGGCCCCGTATCTGCACATAGCGGTAGGGCGTGGCGTCATCCAGAATGACTAACGCCACCCGGGGCTCTCGACGCATGTTGCGATCCTTGACGCGCCCCGCGGCGGCGTTGACGCGGATGAATTCACCGTCGTAATCGAACCACAGGGGCGTGGCCTGGGGCGAGCCATCGGACATGGTGGTGGCTAAAATCGCCAGGAGCGGGCGTTCGAGAAGGTCGTGGTAGGCGGCAAGCGCGGATCGGGCGTTCATGGGATTGTCCGGGAGAATTATGCGGCGGTGAAATGGAAGTGAAGGTAACTGCTAACGTTTCCCTGTTCACTCAACACGGATACGAGGAAACACGGATAAAATCTTTTGGGTGTGTCCTAAACGAGTTGGCGCTAGCCGGGCGCATTGGCCGAGTGAACTCGGTCACTTTAGGCGCTTTGCGCCGCGAAGTCGGCCTTCGCCGACTCCAACAACTTTGCTGACGCAGGGGGCGCAGGCCCCCTTTGCGGCCGCAGGCCTGAAGAGTCCGACTTCAGTCGGCCAGAACAGCGTTACGTCTCTTCAACCGAAACAGGACGCACCCAAATCTTTTTTGAATGACTTCGCGTCTTCGTTTCCTTCGCGCCTTCGTGGCAAAAGAGGACGATTGGGTAACTGCTAATAACTGGGCGTTCGCCCATTTTTGAGGGCAAATCCAGAAATCGCCTCTTTTGACCAAGGTTCGACTCTTATGAGACGCTTTATTGTCAACTCACATGACTATTCATCTCAAAATCTACTTTGATGAACGAGATATCGCATAGTGCCGAAAATTGACTTTCTGCATATAGTTATTTCAATAGTCCAAAGCACAATATGTAGTGGTGAATGAATTTGAAATAGCGCTCAAAAAATGAGCGAACGTTGAGTAATAAGGTCGTTTTCGCTTGAATTAACCTGGCAGGTTCCTTTGGCGGCGATTTAGCACCTTGCACGCTTTGTTGCTGACTGAAAACCGCATATCTTGCCACCAAGGTCACGAGAACCTGTCAGGTTTGAGTGAAAGGAGACAACCAACTGGCGTACGTTAGCAGTTACGGCGTTGGAATGAAAGCGAAGGGGAAATCCCAGTCAATTGTCCCACAAATCAGAGCGGCCCGCCAAGCGGGAGAAGCGAGAAAACGACCGAATGACAAGGAGAGAAGAATGGATAGTATTGTTGCAAGTGCTGTTTTTCCGTAACTGCCAAGTGAACGTCCAGAATAACTTCCCCTTTTCGCTGCAGCACTGGCCGAGTAATGAACATTGACAAAATAATCGTAACTGCTAAGGTCGTTTTCGCTTGAACTAACCTGACAGGTTCCTTTGGCAGCGCTTCAGAGCCTTGCACGCTTCGTTGCTGGCTGAAAAGCGCACATCTTACCGCCAAGGTTACGAGAACCTGTCAGGTTTGAGTGGAAAAAGGTAACTGCTAACGTACCCCGATTAACAAACCACAAAGGGCACAAAGGCACTAAGAACACGAAGAAAAAATGTATAAATTCCCCTTTGTGCCTTTGTCAACACCTTCGCCAAAAAAGTAGGAAAAAATCGAGTGGGTGAATAGAATGGGAGAAATCACGACGAAATGGTTTCTCTCCACCATTCACACCACTCATGCCAAAGATTACCACACTTTTAGCCATT
>JALWDV010000074.1 GCA_027036755.1 Anaerolineae bacterium | reverse complement strand
GGAGGGGTGAAGTCGCCTCCTTTCCATTTGCGGATTCTAAATTTGAAATTGCTGAATGACGTAATGTGACATTGTTAAGGCAGTTACAGTGAATTACTAAAATCGTGATCTGCTGAATTTTAGACAGTCAACGTCGGGCAAAGCGCGTCAAACGTCAAGCTTCAGAGCATGGCGAAAAGGCGATTTTTGATATCTGGAGAATGAGACGGAATATCAAGACGCCCGAGATTTTGCGTCGGGGCGCCTGCTCAGTGTTCAATGCCCGCCAGGCGCAGGTAGGCGTCATCCAGCCTGTCCACCACGCCCGACCAGTCGTACTGCCGCTCGACCAGCTCGCGAGCGTTGCGGGCCAGGGTCTGACGAAGTTCGAGGGAATCAGCAAGCCGCCCCACGGCCGCCAGAAATTCATCGGGGGAATCGGCCCGCAGAAGATGCACGCCGGGCGTCACGGCCAGCCCCTCATAACCGATGGCGGTGCTGACGACGGGGACGCCCAGGGCGAAGGCTTCCAGAATCTTCAGCCGGGTGCCCGAGGCCGCGCGCAAAGGAGCCAGCGCGATGTCGGCCTGACGGTAAATTGCTGTCAGCTCGGGCAGACGCCCGGTGATGGTCACGCCGGGTAGGCCCGCGGCGCAGGCCCGCACCCGCGGATGGTCGAGATTCACCATCGTCAGGGCGAAGTCGGGATGGACGCGGTGCAGGCGAGGCCAGATGGTCGACAGCAGCCAACAGGCCGCATCCAGATTGGGGGCATGGGTGGGCGATCCCACGAAGATCAGATTCTTCACCTGGGGGTGAAGGGGGCCGGGCGTCAGGGTTTGGGCGTCGACTCCGTTGGGGCTGACGATGATCCTGGCCGCGGGCGCGCGCTGCCGGATGATAGCCGCATCCTGTGGCGACATGGCCGCCACCAGACCAAATCGGGGATAAACAAGGCGTTCGTACGCCTCCCAGCGGCGGGCCTGTTCATGCAATCGCGAGCGAGTCCTGGCGTCTTCGCTGAGCGCCGCGCGGCGGGCCAGTCCCACGCTGAAGATGTCGTGGGTGATGAGCGCGGTGGGGGGAAGGTTCGCGCCCAGGGCGTAGGGGGCCAGGTAGGGCCATTCCACCTGCATGATGTCGTAACGGCCTTGGGCCAGGGCCCGGTGCAGCGCCCGGTGCATAACCGGCTGATCCCAGGCGGGGATATCCGCAGGCCAGCCGCGGCGCCAGGCCCGAAGGTAGCCCCGGGCCGTTTGCAGCGCATCCGGGCCCGGCCGACGCAGCAGCCCGCGCTTGCTCTGGAAAGGCGCGATGATCACCTGGATATCCAGACGCCGGGCCAGCTCTTGCAGCCCTTCCCGCTCCTCCTCATTGCGACAAAAGCTGATGAAGGTGATCTCGTGACGGCGGGCCTGATGTTTTGTGATGTTGTAGAGCCGCGTGCGTCCCCCGCTGAAGATGGGAAGGGGCGAGATGGGCGAGAGGATGAGCAAGCGCATGATCACAGATATCCCAACGAACGCAAACGCTCCTCGATGATGCGCCGGTCTTCCTCCGCGAAGTCCTGGCCCATGTCCTCCGGCGCAGACCAACCGTCGCCGGAGATGCGGGGGCGCGAAGCGCCCGCCAGGGGCAACACCCGCCCTTCCATCTGTGCGGGAACGGGCAAATCCAGCAGGTGCATGATGGTGGGGGCCATGTCCATGAGATGCGCATCCGCGATGGTCCCAGCCGGGATGCCGGGCCCGGCCGCCAGCAGGATGCCGGTGTGAGCATGGTTGCCGCTTTTGTCCCCGCTATCTGCGAAGGCTGCGGGGGCCAGCACCCGGGGGATGATGTTGTTGTGACCAGGGTCGGGCGAGCTGCGCTGCGGATCGATGATGAGATCGGGGGCGATCTCCAGCCAGGGCCCGCTGTACAGGGCCTCCCGGCGAAAGACCGCGGCGATGGGATGCGCACCGGTGACGGGATCGGTGACCGCCAGCAGGGAGTCCGCGATCTCGTCGGCCAGGGCGTCCGCGTCGTTTGGCGGGAGAACGCCCTGGGGCTCGCGGCCGCGGATGTTGAGCCGGATGCCGCTGGCCGGGCTGTAAACCGCTCGGGTGCGGGCCCAATCGATGTGCTGCATCCAGGCCGCGGGCGGGGGCCGACGACGCACATCCCGCAGCAAGGGCAACCGCTGTTTGAGTCGCCGCAGGCCCGCGTGACGGCGCAAACGTCGCCAGAGAGAGGGGCGAGCCGCGCCCGCGGCGCGCATCGTCAGCAAGCCTTGCTGTTGCAGCCAGACGTTGGGGTAAAAGGCCCGGGCCACGGGAGAGAAGCCGTGATCCGAAAGAATGACCGTGGTTGCATCCTCGCCAGCCGCATCCAGCAGACGGGCGATGGCTTCATCGATGGCCTGATACGCGGCCAGCAGGTCGGGCAGCAGCCGCCGGGCCTCGGCCGGATGATGACGGGGATGGTCGGGGCGCAGCAGATGCAGGGTGTAGTGTTGCAGGCGGTCGGTGGCGGTGAAGACCGCGACGAACGCATCCCACGCGTCTTGCTGCATCAGCCACAGGGCGGCTCGGCCCCGGGCGCGAATGGCCCGGGTGGTGGCCCGAATGAAGTCTTGCAGGCTGCCGCCGCCCCGCTCCACGTTGATGACATAGTCGGGAACCGCGGCCAGCAGGCGCTCTCGCAGTTCGGGCGGCTGAGTGAAGGCGTTGCGCACGTCGGGGGTGAGCATGCCCGCGACCACAGCGCCGTTGGCGAAGGCCCTGGGCGGATATGTCATGGGGACGTTGAGCAGGGCGATGCGTTTGCCCGCCCGCGCGGCCAATTGCCAGAAGCTGGGCGTGCGAATGGATGCGGCGGTGTTGATGCTGAGCTGGTAGGAATCGGGGCGCTGGGCCACAAAGCCGAAGACGCCATGACGCCCGGCGTTGACGCCCGTGGCGAAGGTGGTCCAGGCGATGGATGATTCGGGCCGCATGGTGGACGCGAGTCCGCCCCACCGCCCGCGCGCCTTCAGGGCCGCCAGGGTGGGCAATGCGCCCGCCTGCAGCCAGGGATCGAGGATGCGCCAATCAGCGCCATCGAGGCCGATGATGAGGAGCATGGCGATTACAGATACCCCAGTCCGCGCAGCCGATCAGCGATTGCGTCGTTCTCTTCGGGCGAGAGCGCCAGTTCTTCTCCGGGCGGGGGAAGATCGGCTCCTTGCCGCGGGGGATGGGCCTGCCAGAAGTCGGGATCGATGATGTCGGCGATGACCTGGCCATCCATGCCCTCGGGCGTGGGCAATCCGGCCAGATAGAGGATGGTGGGAGCGAGATCGACGAGGCCAGGCGTGCGGGCCAGGCGTCCGGAGCGAATGACCGGCCCCGAGGCCAGGAAGATGCCGTCGGGGCGATGATCGCCGCTGCGCAGCAGTTGGCCCGGCGGAATGGGGGTGATGAGGGTGGAGCCCAGGGTGGGCACGGCTGCGTAGTCTTCGTCCAGGGTGAGGATGATGTCGGGAAAACGTTCGGTGTGCGGGCCGTGATAGAGCTCATCCCTGATGTGGATGGCGGTGATCAGTGGCGCGCCCCGGCCAGGAATGCGCAGCATCTGCGCCTGCTGGATGATGAAATCCCGCAGTTTGGACGCGGACGCAGGGCTGACCGGGCCGGGTGGGCGATGGCTGGTGCGGTGGAGATAGATTCCGGCCACGTTGTTGTAGAGGGGCGCGGCCCAGGCCAGGGTGTTGTCCCAATCCACCGCATCGGCCAGGTGACCATGTTGCTGCACGGTTTTGCGGGCCTCGGGGGGCAAGATGCGTTTGGCCAGATCGGTGAGCCAGGGCGCGTTGCGTTTGACGCGCTGCATCCAACTGGATTTGCTCATGCGCAGACGCAGCAGGTCCAGTTCGAGCAGCCAGTTGTTGAGATGCGCCCAGTGTCGGGCTGCGGGCCCGAAGCCGTGATCCGAAAGCATGATGGTGGTCGATTCTTTCCCCGCCATCTTCACCAGCGCGCCCAAAATCTGATCCAGCAGTTCGAAGTAATCCTGAAGACGTTCTGCGATGCGGGCGTCCAGCTTGCGGGGATTGCCGCCCGGCTGCAAATAATGCCAGAAATGATGAGAGATGCGATCTGTGCCGGTGAAGACGACCATGAACGCGTCCCAGGACTGTTCTTGCATGAAGCGCAGGCTGTGCATGCCTCGTCGCTCGGTCATGCGCAGGATGTCATCCAGCATGGCCAGGGGCGAGGGCAGGGTTTCGAGGCTGAGGGGCTGGCCCGGGCGACCGTAGTCCAGGTCGATGATGTAGTCGCGCAGGGAGCGGGCCAGGGAGGGGGGCGTAATCCAATCTCGGGCGTTGGGGGGCGTCAGCATTCCGCTGATGGCGAAGCCCTGGATGGGGCGCAGGGGATAGCTAAGGGGGAGATTGATGCTGCCCACCGATTTGCCGTACGCGCTGAAGTATTCCCACAGCAGTGGCGCCCGAATGTGCGTGCTGTTGACGGGCGTCCCCTGGCCGCGCAGGATGGACGCGGGCGCGCCATCGGTGTGCACGAAGTTGAGGACGCCATGCTTGCCCGGATTGACGCCCGTGGCGAAGGTGGCCCAGGCTGGCGCGGTGAAGGGCGGCTGGGTGGAGCGCAGGGGCCCCCAGGCCGAGCGTTCGCGCAGGGCCGCCAGATTGGGCATGACGCCCAGATCGCAGAGGGGGGAGAGCAAATCCCAGGAGCCGCCGTCAAGGCCGATGACAAGTGTCTTCATGGATAATGGGTGTTGGATGGTGGCTTACAGGCCGCAGCGAGAAAACGCCTGGCGAAGCAAGGCGGGCCATTTATGCCAATTCACGTCATGCGTAAAACGTCAAACGTCAGGTTGGGGGTGGGCAGAGCAGCGTTCCGCAACGAGCTATGGCATCGTTACAACAAGATGACAAGAGGCCAGGGGTAACTACTAACGTAGCCCTGTTCACTCAACACGGATACGAGGAAACACGGATAAAATCTTTCGGGTGTGTCCAAAATGAGTTGGGGCCAATCGGGCGTTTTGGCCGCATGATGAATGTTCACAAAACAAATCGCCTTAGTCAGTACTTCACGACTTTCACTGACCCACCGATTTGAAATCAGGGCCAAGGGCGGCCCTCACCTTCTACTCCTCCCCCGCTCCGAGACGGGCGGGGGAGAAGATAAGGAATGGTGATTAGATGGACAATGTCAAATTCCCTCCAAACACGTCCAGCAATTTCAAATTTGGCCTGGTGACAAGCCCCCCCTCCCGGCCTCCCCCCGCTTCGGCTGACGCCTTGCAGGGGGAGGAGCCCGCTGGATTGCAAATCTGTCGGGCAGATGGTCATCTCCCTCCCCCGAACACGAGCGCAGCGAGTATCGGGGGAG
>JALWDV010000073.1 GCA_027036755.1 Anaerolineae bacterium | reverse complement strand
CGTCCACGGGATGATCGGAGCGGGCGCAGATGACATCGGGCTGGATGCCGATGCCCCGCAGCTCGCGCACGCTGTGCTGGGTGGGCTTGGTCTTCAGCTCGCCCGTGGCCCCGATGTGCGGCAGCAGCGTGACATGGATATAAACCGTGTTCTCCCAGCCCACGTCCTTGCGCATCTGGCGGATGGCCTCCAGGAAGGGCAGGCCCTCGATGTCGCCCACGGTGCCCCCCACCTCCACCAGCACCACCTCCGCGTCCGTCTCCTTGACCACCATGCCAATGCGGCGCTTGATCTCGTTGGTCACGTGGGGGATGACCTGGATGGTGCCGCCCAGATAATCGCCGCGGCGCTCCCGGGCGATGACTTCAGCGTAGATCTGGCCGCTGGTGACGTTGCTGGATCGGGTGACGTTGACGCTGGTGAAACGCTCGTAATGCCCCAGGTCCAGGTCGGTCTCGGCCCCGTCATCGGTGACGAAGACCTCGCCGTGCTGATAGGGGCTCATGGTGCCCGGGTCCACGTTGAGGTAGGGGTCCAGCTTTTGGCCCGCCACGCGGACGCCCCGGGCCCGCAACAATCGGCCAATGGCCGCTGCGGTCACGCCCTTGCCCAGGCCGCTGACCACGCCGCCGGTGACGAAAATGAATTTGGTCATCGCGTTCTCGCTCCAAAAAAGAAGGTAACTGCTCAGGTAGCTTGATTCGACCTTGAAAACGCCTTGCCACGAAGGCTCGAAGGAACGAAGAGACGAAGAAAATCCTTATTTCTCACCCTTCGCGCCTTCGTGTCGTCGTGTCTTCGTGGTTTTTGGCCTTGCTACGTTAGTAGTTACAAAAGAAGAGACACGGAGATGGCCCTCCGTGTCCGGGGTGAAATCAAATGCGTGAGTGCAGGTGACGCTTTTGCATACGCAGGGATGATAGCATGAGGTTGGCGGGCCTGTCAACGAGGCGCGAGGGGCAGAGACCGTATCAGTTTAGTCGGTGCAATCACATGTTTGGCGCTTTGGCCCCGCCGACTGGAAGTCGGGGCTAGAGGCCTTTGGCCGCCTGTCTGCCTGCGCAGACAGATCCAGCGGGACGAAAAATGTCCCCGGAGAGGGACATGCGGCGGAACGCCCTCAGACCTGAATTCATTCGGCGTTTGGAAAACGGAACAACCGACTAAACTGTTACAGTCTCCGAGGGGCATTAGACGTTATCGGAAATAAGAAGGTTGCTGCTCACGTCCGGCGTCATGCTGTTGCCGATAAAGCTCAATGATTAATGATTAAAGGCTAAATCAGCGTGGTTTTCACTTTAATCATTGGCTCCACTGCAAAAAGGTCATTTCACCACGGAGACACGGAGGACACGGAGAAAATAGTGGTAGTTCACAGAGGAATTTCTCTCCAAGTCTCACCTTTTTCTTCCTCCGTGCGCTCTGTGCCTCCGTGTTGAAGGTTTTTTCAGTACAGCCATCATTACTCATTGATCATTGTTTCGGGCATGTTTGGGTGAAAGGTTGATGACTCACCTTGCCGCAGGTTATTTCGAACAACGTCTATCCCCCCCTCCCTCGCGCCATTCGGGCGGGCGTTCCATCAGCACGGCGCTGCGCGCGGGTTGCGCAGCCGACGCGACAGAAAGCAGGGAGACGCCCGCGCTTACAACGTATCCACCGGATCGACATCGATGCGCCAGTGGGGCGAAAGGGAAACGCCCGCCAGCAGTGCGCCCGGCTCTTCGGCCCGAAAGATGATGTGCCAGCGGAATTTGCCCCGCTCCCGGCTGAAGAACGCGGGCGCGGGCCCGATGAGGGAAAAATCGTCCCGGCCCAGCGCCCGGGCCCGATTCCGCAAGTCCTGCGCCACCCGCGCGGTCTCCTGCTGGCAGCGCTCGCGGGATGTGTCGAGATAGAGCAGGCGGGTGATGCGGCGGTAGGGCGGGTAGCCCTGCTCCTGCCGGAAGCGCATCTCGGTGTGATAAAACGCCTCGTAATCGTGCTGGCTGGCCGCGACGATGGCGTAATGCCGGGGATGGTAGGTCTGGAAGATGACCTGCCCGCCCAGCTCCGAGCGCCCGGCCCGGCCCGCCACCTGCATCAAAATCTGAAACGCCCGCTCCGCCGCCCGAAAATCGGGCAGGAACAGGCCCGTATCCGCGCTGAGCACGCCCACCAGCGTCACCAGAGGCAGGTCCAGGCCCTTGGCGATCATCTGCGTCCCCACCAGCACATCGGCCTTGTGGTCGATGAAGTCCTGCAAGATGGCCTCGTGGCTGGTCTTGCCGCCGGTCACGTCTCGATCCCAGCGCAGGGGGCGGGCCTGGGGAAATTCGGCCCGCAGCGCGTCCATCACCCGCTCGGTGCCCGCGCCAAAGGTTTTGATGCGATGGCTGCCGCAATGGGGGCAGACTTTGGGCATGGGCTGTCGATAGTTGCAATGATGGCAGACCAGCACATCGCCCCGGTGATGGGTGAGGGGGATTTTGCAGCGGGGACAGCGGATGACTTCGCCGCAATCCCGGCACATGACAAAGGTGGCCGTGCCCCGGCGATTGAGGAAGATGATGGCCTGCTCGCCCCGGGCCAGCGTCTGGCTCAGGGCGTCGTGCAGGGCCCGGGAGAACATGGAGCGGTTGCCCGCGCGCAGTTCTGCGCGCATGTCCACGATGCTCACCGGCGGCAGGGCCAGCATCTTGATCTCGTCGCCCTCGCGGTGGCCCATGACCCGGCGAGGCAAAGTCAGCAGCGTGTAGAGGCCGCGGCGGGCTTTGAACGCGCTTTCGAGGGAGGGCGTGGCCGAGCCCAGCAGGGTGACCGCGCCATGCAGCCGGGCCAGTTGCACAGCCGCCTCTCGGGCGTGATAGCGGGGCGTGCGCACCTGCTTGTACGCGGCGTCATGCTCCTCATCCACCACGATGACGCCGATGGCTGGCAGGGGCGCAAAGAGTGCGGACCGGGAGCCCACCACCACATCCACCTCGCCCTCCCTGGCCCGACGCCAGGCGTCGTAGCGTTCGCCCGGCGTGAGTTTGGAATGCACCACCGCCACCCGGCCCGGAAAACGCCCGGCGAAACGACGGACGGTCTGGGGCGTGAGACTGATCTCGGGCGCCAGCACGATGCCCTGGCGGCCCGCGGCCACGGCCTTTTCCAGGGCCCGCAGATAAAGCTCGGTCTTGCCGCTGCCGGTGACGCCGTGAAGTAAAAAGACCGAGGACGGGGGATGGGGGACGGGGGGCTCACCCGCTTCCGTGGCTTCTGGAGCTTCGCGCGTCCCGAGTGTCTGCGTCAGCGCCGTCTCGATCTGCGCCCAGGCTCGTTTTTGGTCATCGGTCAGCAGCGCGGGGCGGGGTGAATGAAACACGCGGCCCGCCAGCGGATCGCGCCACACGTCGATCTCACTCAGCTCGATCAGCCCCCAATCGGCCAGCTTGCGGGCCTGGGGCAGACCCAGACCGGTGGCCGCGCGCCAATCGCTCAGCAGCATGGCATGACCGGGCGCCGCAGCCAGGGCCTGCATCCCCGCCCGATATTTGGTCGTGGTCCGCAGCGCCATGATGGTCTCGGGCAGCGCGTCCGCGGGGATGGCGAGCCGCACCTTTTCATCCGCCAGAGAGATCAGCCCCTTGTCGGCCAGGGCTTTCAGGCGCTGCTTGCCGGCTCCCATCTCGTTGCGCATCTCGGCCGTCGTCGCCTCGCCGCCCCGCTGCGCCAGCCACAGCAGGATGTCGGCCTGTTTGCTCGTCCGGCCCGCGCGCATCAAGGCCGCGTCGATCTCCTCGGGGGGGATGAGCAGGGTGAGCAGGGTTTCCAGTTTGGGTTTGGGACGTTTGAGCCTGCCTTTATCCACCAGCCGCACCAGCCCCTGCTTGCGCAGTTCGCCCAGCACCTTTTCCGAAACCAGCCGCCGGTCCATCTCTCGCAGCGTTTTCAGACGCATGGGCTCCTTTTTCAGACGCAGAAGCAGCGCCTGTTGCGCGGGGGTGAGATCATCGGGGAAGATGGGCGCTCCGGCCGCATATTCGACCCAGAGATCGCGTTTGGCCGTGAAACCTGGCGGCAGGATGAGGCGCACGCATTCGCTCAGGGGCGCGAGATAGTGGCGGCTCATCCACAGGGCCAGGTCCAGTTGCTCGGGCGTCAGCGCGGGGCCGTCAGTCATGGGCTCGCCCAGGGGCTTGACCGCGACCTCGGGGGGTGCGGTCTCCGCCAGCGCCATGACCACGCCCAACTGCATCCCCCGCCCGAAGGGAACCTGCACCACCTGGCCGGGCGCGATTTGCCCGCGCAGCTCTCGGGGAATGCCGTAGGTGTAGATTTGTCGTTGAGGATCGAAATCCACCAGGGTCTCGACGCCGCGCCGGGCCGCGGGTTTGGGCGGACGCCGGTCGATGGGGACCAGAACGACGACGCGGGCGAAGCGGGCGGTTGTCATGGCTCAGCAGTCGTCCAGCTCGACTCGTTTGTAGTCGGTGCGGGCGCGGGTGGCGGTGAGGATGGCCCACAGCACCCGCGCGGTTTCCTCCAGCTTGTCGTGCCGGTTGACCACCGCATACTGGAATTTGGGCAGCATCTCCAGCTCTTTGCGGGCGTAGGCGATGCGGATGGCGATTTGCTCGTCCGAGTCGGTCTTGCGCTCCTTCAGCCGTTGGATCAGCTCTTCTTCGGTGGAGGTGGTGAGGAAAACGGTGATGGCGCCCGGCATCTTGCGGGCCATGGTCTCCGCGCCCTGCACATCCACTCGCATCACCACATCGACGCCTTGTTTCAGGGGCTCGATGATCTCGCTTTTGGGAACGCCTTTGTAATCGCCGTAGACGATGGCGTATTCGATGAGTTCGTCGTTTTCGATCATCTCCGCGAAGCGGGTCATGCTCACGAAGTGATAATCCACGCCGTCGACTTCGCCCGGACGGGGCGGGCGGGTGGTGGCCGTGACCACGCGGTGGAAGTTGACTCCCAGCTTTTCCAGCGCGTCCAGCGCGGAATCCTTGCCCACGCCCGAGGGCCCGGACAGGATCATCACCACCGGGCGGGGTTCGTCGGGCACGCCGAAATGATCATGTTTTTGATGGGCGAATTGTTCGCTCATAAAGGCATTCTCCAGATGTGAAATTTTTCGGGTTCAACCGGTCCTGATGGGTGCAGAGAGCTCTCCGGGCGGGTTCGCAATCCGCCCGGCGTCTCGCCCTTTCCTGCCGGGCGATTTGTATCGGCCTGTCGGAAATGATTATACTATATGCGTAAAACGTCAAACGCTGGTTGACTGACAAAAGTCAGCTTGGCGTCTAAACCTACCGATTAAAATCAGGGCCAGGGGCCTTTGGCCGCTCGTCGGCCTGCGCCGACGCTTCCAGCGCCCCTCTTGACGAGGAAA
>JALWDV010000072.1 GCA_027036755.1 Anaerolineae bacterium | reverse complement strand
GGCGGCATCAACGCGGTGAACGACATGCTCGATCCCCGAGCGCCCCGGAGCTGGCGATTCCGTTATCTTTCCAGCGTGCGGGCCCGAAAAGGGCTGCCCGAGCCCGAGATTCAGGTGGAATCGGTGGGATACGACGGGATCAACGCCCGGGTGGAATTGCTGGCGAATGGCGTGCGCCAATATCGCCACTATCGCCTCTACACGGGCAAGGATTGGCGGCGCGCGCCCTTTGTGGCCACAGGCTGGGGCTACAAGCAGACTATCGACGACGCGGGCGGGTTCCAACTCATCTATTGGGATGAAGATGCGGCTTTCGCCCAGGCGCTGGCCGATGATCTCCCCGGCCTGACGACGCTGATGCAGGGGCTGGGGCTGACGCCCGCGGTCGGCAAGTTGATTATCATCCCCCAGGAGCTGGGAGACCTGGTGCATCCGGCGGAGATGACCGTGGGGCTGGTGATCAACTCGCCTCATGTAGACCTGATCGACGCGCCGCCTCCGGGCCTGACGCCCCAGCAAATGATCCGGGCCGAGCTGGGGAAACGCATCGTGGTCGACGCCCGAGAGCGGACGCCCGTCACATCCCATCTGCCCGGCGCGGCGCGGGTGCAAAACGCCATCGACGAGGCGCTGGCCTGGCAATGGGCCGCGGGCGATGTTCCCGACGCCATCCTGACCGGGTGGGCGAACAAGTTGAAGGGGCATTGGGTTTCGCCGGTCACGGGCCTGCCGCCTGATCTCATCACCGAACTTCCGCCCGACGCGCCCGCCGCCGCGGCCCGGCTGATGATGACCTGGCTGCTGCGAACCAAAGGCCCGGACGCGCTGCTGGCCCTGAGCGCGGCCCTGCCCGACGCCGCGAGCTGGGATGACGCCTATCAACGCATCACCCACATATCCGCCCTGGAAGTCGAAGAGGCCGCACAGGCGCTGATGAAACATCCGGGCGAGCCTGTTTCGGAGAAGTCGAAAGCGGGGCCGGGGCCAGCGCCCCAAACCGTCATCCTGCTCACCACCACGCCCGACGCCCGGGGACGGCTGCTGGGGCGCACGCCCACCGGCCAGACCGTGCTGCTGGAACCATCGGCGGACGCAGCCTTTGTCATGGTCGACGGCTCGGGCCTGGAGTATGAATGCGTGGCTCCCGGCTCGCAGGTGCGGGTGCAGAGCCAATGGCTGGATGAAGGATTGCGGTTGGGCTTCGAGAGCATGACGCTGGATCGGGCGGTTCCACCTCCCATCCTGCAAACGTCTCCCCTTTCCGCTAATACGGAGATTCTGGCCTGGCGTTTGCGCGAGGGAAAGGAGAAAGGCGTGACTGACGTTGCATTGGTGGAATGGCTGCCGGGCGACGTCACCAACGTCCTGGCTCAGCCCGATCCCGACATCGCACCCTTCCCCGCTTCCTTCTCTCGTCCCGGCCAGCCCCCGCTGCTGGTCTGGCGGCAAAGCGTGCGCTGCAACCGCAACTGGCTGGCGGCCTACGATCCGGCTCGGGGGATCATCGGCTCCTGGCTTGCGCCCGCGGACGCGCCTCAAGTCGGCGCGGTCGATTACATTCCGGGCGAGGAAATGACATTTCTGTTCTCGGCCACCCCCGTGGCCACGGGCATCCGCTACTTCCGGTCGGATGAGCATCACGTGCTGACGCCCCTCTCGCTCGAAGAATGGCGCAATCTGACGCAATCAGCGGCTCATCCCTATCGCGCCTTCCTCGACCGGGGCGCCGGCGCAGTGCAGGCGGT
>JALWDV010000071.1 GCA_027036755.1 Anaerolineae bacterium | reverse complement strand
CACGGATAATTCAAAAAATCTGTGACCGAAGGCCGTGTCAATCCGTGTCCTCGTCTTTCATCGGTATCGGCGCGGGCTCGCCCGCCGTTGGACTGTTCCGTAAATAGGCTCTCCTACGTCATTTCGAGGGAGCGCAGCGACCGAGAAATCCCCATGCTAACGCGGAGATTCCTCCTCCCTTCGGTCGTCGGAATGACGTAACGAGGGATTTTCGTTCGTTATGTGGTGAGCAATCGCTCATGGCGACTGCTAACGTATGTCAGTCAAACCTGACAGGTTTTCGTAACCTTGGCGGCAGGATGTGCAACTACTAGCGTAGCAAGGTCAAAAACCGCGAAGACACGACGACACGAAGGCGCGAAGGGTGAGAAACAAGGATTTTCTTCGTGTCTTCGTTCCTTCGAGGCTTCGTGGCAATGCATTTTAAAAGTCGAATCAGGCTACCTGATCAGTTACCAACGAACGCCCTAACCGTCATCCCCTCTGCCACCGCTATGTCCCGATCCCAATCATCCCCCGACACCATCTCCGTGCGCCCGGACGAACGTTTCGACCAGGCCCGATTGCAGGTCTGGCTCAAAGACAAACTCCCCGGCGCAGACAATCCCCTGGTCGTGCGCCAATTCGCCGGCGGCGTGGCCAACCTCACCTATCTGCTGGATTTTGGCGAGCAGCAATACGTGCTGCGGCGTCCGCCCCTGGGCCCGGTGGCCAAGCACGCCCACGACATGAGCCGGGAGTACAAGGTGCTATCGGTGCTGCATCGGGCCTTCCCCAAAGCGCCGCGGGCGTGGCTATTCTGCCAGGATGAAAGCGTCATCGGCGGGCCGTTCATCATCGTGGAGCGGCGGCAGGGCGTGGTGGTGCGCAAAGCCATCCCGCCTGAATTTACGGACATCCCCGACGCGCCCCAGCGTATGAGCCAGGCCCTCATCGAGACCCTGGCCGAGTTCCACGCCGTGGATTTCGCGGCGCTGGGGTTGAGCGACCTCGGTCGGCCCGAAGGCTTCATCACCCGCCAGATCGAGGGCTGGAACAAACGCTGGCACGCGGCCAAGACCGAAGACCTGCCTGTCATGGACGAGGTGTACGCCTGGCTCAAGGCCCATCAGCCCCCTTCGCCTCCGCCCACCCTGGTGCACAACGACTACAAGCTGGACAACGTCATGTTCGCGCCCGATGATCCGGGCCGCATCGTGGCGGTGTTCGATTGGGATATGTGCACCCTGGGCGATCCCTTCTCCGATCTGGGCGCACTGCTCACCTATTGGACCGAGCCCGACGACCCGCCGTACATGCAGGCCATCGCCCAGATGCCCGTGGGCGACGCCCGCTTTTGGACCCGGGCGCAACTGGTGCAGCGCTACGCCGAGATCTCGGGCCGGGATGTCTCGGACGTGCATTTCTATCACGCGCTGGGGCTGTTTCGCCTGGCGGTCATCGCCGCCCAGATCTACATTCGCTACGTGCGGGGGCAGACGAAAGACGAGCGCTTCGCGGGCCTGGGCGCGCTCATCCCCCTCATCGCCCGCGCCGCGCATGATGTGGCCGCGCGGGCCTGAGCGCGACTCATCGCTCCAAATCCAACGCTGACGCCTCTTGCGCCAGCGGCGATTCGCGGAAAAAGGCGGAAAGCTTCTGGCGTGACGAGACCATGGGCGATAATCTTTTGCTGAGTTGCGCCCGGGCCGCCACGAACCAGGGATGAACGACCAAAAGCTGCTCCCGTCGCTCCCACAGGTAATCGAGATAGGTCAGAGCCGCTGCATCCAGAGAAACATCCAGCGCCCGGGCCAGATCATCCCGCCAGGGCGGCGTTCCCGGCTGATCCCAGGCGATCTTGTCCGCCACAAACACCACTTTGTCCAGCGGAGAAGCGTCCGGCTTGAGGGTGGTGTGACAGCCGATGGCGCTGAGTACGCTCGCATCCGTCACGCCAAACTGCCGCCGGGCCATCACCGCAGAGAGCTTCTGGTGCAGGATCATGGGCGCGACCCGCTCCTCGGGCAGGATGGGGACGCCCCACGCCAGCGCCCTGTTCAACCGCTGATCATTGGGGATGACAGCACTGATGTCGTGCAGCAGGCCCGCCTCATACGCCCTGTCCGCGTCGACGCCGAAATGCAGCGCCAACGCCCGGGCCTGTTCCGCCACCTCTCGACAGTGGATGGCAGTGGTCTCGTGACCGCGGGCGGCCAAAAAACGGTGAATTGCATTGTAATCGGGCATGGGAACCTCCTGGAAAGCATACGGATATCATACCACAACCAGCGCCCGGGCCGCCTGTCGTCTTTTTCGCTTTTCAGTAATTTCAAATTTGGCTTGGTGACAAGCCCCCCTCCCGGCCTCCCCCGCTTCGGCTGACGCCTTGCAGGGGGAGGAGCCCACTGGCTTGCAAATCTGTCGGGCAGATGGTCATCTCCCTCCCCCGAACACGAGCGCAGCGAATATCGGGGGAGGGGCGGGGTGGGGACAAAAATGAAGCCCGGTCACGCCTGATGCGGGCCGGAGAGAAAATGACACGAACGGGAGGAAGCTGGTACAATATCGCCACAGCCACGACATCTTTCTCCATCCCGTTCGTAATTATACACGTCTCCTCTCATACCGATGCCAAAAACCACTAAGACACGACGACACAAAGGCACGAAGGGGAGAATTTAAGTTCTTCTTCGTGTCTTCGTTCCTTCGAGCCTTCGTGGCAAAACATTTGCAGGATACCTACATAGTTGCTCCCGTTCAACTTTATGCGCCCGAACATCATCCTCCTCGTCCTGGATTGCGTTCGTTTCGATGGCCTGCATCGCTTCGGCAATCCGCGCACCGTAACGCCAACGCTAGACCGGCTGGCCGAAAACAGCCGCCGCTACACCCAGGCCCGCAGCGCCGCCATCTGGACGCTGCCCAGCCACGCCAGCATGTTCACGGGGCTGCATCCACGCCAGCACGGCGTCAATGTCGAAACCCGCTGGCTGGATGAACGCATCCCCACCATGGCGGAGCTGTTGCAGCGGGCCGGGTATCAGACCGCGGCCTTTTCCACCAACGCCTGGGTGGGGCCGCACTTCGGGCTGGATCGCGGTTTCGAACACTTTGCCGCCCTGTGGCGCATCATCCCCAGCATGGGCCGGGCCCGCTTCCCCTGGTGGGAAAAAGCGCTGCGCAAGGGACTGCTGGAACGTAGCGACAAGGGCGCGCGCAAGCTCAACAAATACGTGCGCAAATGGTGGCGAAAGGAGCGCGATGAAAACCGGCCCTTCTTCATCTTCGGCCTTTATCTCGACGCACATCTACCCTACCGGCCGCCCAAAGGCTACGCCGAGCGTTTGCTGGATGCCGAAGCGCTGCGCCGCGCCCGGGCCGCCAATCAGGACGCCTGGGCCTACATGGCGGACGAGGTGAGCATGACGCCCGAGGATTTCGCGGGCCTGCGGGCCCTGTACGACGCGGAGATCGCTTATGTGGACGACATGATCGCGGATCTGCTCGCATTTCTCGACAGCGTGGGCGCGCTGCAAAACACGCTCATCGCGGTCACCTCTGATCACGGCGAAAACATCGGCGATCATGGTCTCATGGATCATCAATACTGCGTGTGCGACACCCTGGCCCGGGTTCCTCTCATCATCCACTATCCCCAGGCCTTTGCGCCGGGCGATGACGACGCGCCCGTGCAGCACACCGACCTCCTGCCCACCTTCCTCCATCTGGCGGATGCAGCGCCCGCCATCCCCCTTCCCGGCCACAACCTCCTCACCGCCACTTCCGAATTTCAGATCACCCAATACACTGCGCCCCACCGACATCGTTTCGCCCGCCGCCACCCCCATTTCGACCCGGCCAGCAAGGGTTATGATCGCACTTACGAGGCCATCGTCCGGGATGGCTACAAACTCATCCGCAGCAACCAGAACGACGTCTGGCTTTACCATCTCGCCCATGATCCCGGAGAGATGATGGATCTGGCCGGGCGACAGCCCCATCGCGTGGCGGAACTCTCGGCGGCGCTGGACGCCTGGCTGCAAGAGCATCCTCCCGTCGTCCGGGCGGGCGCAGCGCCCGAGCTGGATGAGGATTTACAGAAACATCTGCGCGGGCTGGGCTATTTATGAACGCCCCGCGGCGACGAGGCGTGCAAACGGTCGATACATTATGAGTCGGAAACAGGAACTGGCCCCGGGCGGCAAACTCACGCCCAGGCAAGAAACCATTCTCGAACTGATCATCCGCGAATTCGTGGCCTCGGCCGAGCCGGTGGGCTCCAAGCGACTGGTGGAGGCTTATGGGCTGGAGGTCTCGCCCGCGACGGTGCGGAACGAGATGAAACGGCTGGAGCAGATGGGCTACCTCACCCATCCCCACACCTCGGCCGGGCGAGTGCCCACGCACCAGGGCTATCGCTACTTCGTCCAGCACCTTCTGCCCGAAACCAACCTGCCCACCACGGTGCGGCGCACCATCCGCCACCAGTTTTTTCAGGTGCAGGCCGAGATGGATCAATGGATGCAGCTTTCGGCCAGCGTCTTGGCCCGCACCGCGCGCAGCGCGGCCATTGCCACCGCGCCCAAGGCGGATCACACCCAGTTCAAACATCTTGAGCTCATCAGCCTGCAACCGCACACCGTGCTGCTGGTGCTGGTCATGGAGGGGGGCGCGGTGCGCCAGCAGATCATCCCCCTGGAAAAAGCCAGAAGTCAGTCCGAACTTTCGCAGATCAGCAATCGTCTGAACGACGCGCTGACGGGCCTGAACTGGATGCAAATCCAGCGGCTGGAGCAGGAGCAGGACGCGCTGGCCCAACGCGTCGTCGAGTTGGTGGGAAGCGCGCTTTATCATCAGGATGAGCGCATCGATGAGGTGTACCACGAAGGATTGGTGTACATTCTGCGCTCGCCCGAATTTTCCGACCAGACGGCCGCGCAGCAGGTGGTGGAGATATTCGAAAATCCCATCATCCTGGGGCCGTTCCTGCACGAAGCCCGACAACTGCCCGGCGTGCAGATCATCCTCGGCGGCGAAAGCCCTTACGAACATCTGCCCGATGTGAGCATGGTGCTTTCTCGCTATGGCCGCCCCAGCTATGGCGCGGGCGTGGTGGGAGTCATCGGGCCGCTGCGGATGCCCTACGCCCACACCATCTCGGCCGTGCGCTTCATATCGCAACTGCTCACGGGCCTGCTTTCCGAGCTGTACGGCTATCCCGAACCGCCAGCAGAAGCCGCGGGCGCGAATGAAACGCCCTCGCTCCAGTAATTCCAAATTGGGTGTGTCCTTTTTCGGTTGAAGAGCCGCAACGCTGTGCTGGCCGACTGAAGTCGGACTCTTCAGGCCTGTGGCCGCAAAGGGGGCCTACGCCCCCTGCGTCAGCAAGGTTGTTGGAGTCGG
>JALWDV010000070.1 GCA_027036755.1 Anaerolineae bacterium | reverse complement strand
AGGTCACACAACGTCATGAAACGCCACATAACGCCACATAACGCCATATAGCGCCAAAGAACACTACATAGCATCACATAACGTCACATAACGTCATATAACCTCATATAACGTCACACAACGCCAGATAACGTCATATTCCGTCACATAACGCCACATATAGCCACCTAACCCCACATAACGCCATATAACGCCAGATATCGCCATACAAGGTCACATAACGTCAAATAACAGCAGAGAACGTCACATCACGTCACATAACGCCACATAACGCCACAAACGGCACATAACGCCACAAAACGCCAAATAACACCAAATGACGCCACAAAACGCCACATAACGCCACAAAACCCCACATAATACCACATAACGCCAAATAGCACAATATAACGCCACAAAAATACAAAATAACGCCAAATAACGCCACATAAAGCCACGTAACGCCAAAAACCCCACATGGCACCACATAACGCCACATAACGCCTCATAACGCCACATCACGCGACATAATGCCACATAACGCCACAAAACGCCACGTAACGCCACATAACGCCACGTAACGCTACAGAACGCCAAATAACGCCACATAACGCCACTTAACACCGCATAACATCACATAACGTCACATAACGTAAATAACCTCGCAGACCCTCACATAACGCTAGACAACGTCATATTCCGTCACATAACGCCACATAGCGCCACATAACCCCACATAACGCCACATAACGCCAGATATCGCCATATAAGTTCATATAACGTCACATAACGGCAGAAAACGACACATATCGCCATAAAACGCCAAATATCGCCACATATCGCCACCGAACGTCACATAACGCCACATAACGCCACATAACGCCACATAGCACCACTTAACGCCACAAAACGCCAAATAACGCCACATAACGCCACATATCGCGAAAAACACCACATAACGCCACATAGCGCCACATAGCGCAACATAACGCCTCATAACGCCACATTACGCCACGTAACACAACATAGCGCCACAAAACGCCAAGTAACGCCAAATAACGCCACATAACGCCTCATAACGCCACGTAACGCCACGTAATGCCACATAACACCACATAATGCCACATAACGCCACATAACGCCACAGAACGCCACATATTATCACATTACGCCACATAGCGACACAAAGCGCCACATATCCCCACACAACGCGACATAACGCCACACAACACCACATGACATCACATAACGTCACATAACGTCAAATAACCTCACATACCTTCACCTAACGCTAGACAACGTCATATTCCGTCACATAACGCCACATAGCGCCACGTAATGCCACATAACACCACATAACGCTGCAAAGCGCCGCATAACGCCACATCACGTTACATCACGTCACAGAACGCCACCTAACACCAAATAACGCCACAAAACGCCAAATAACGCCAAATAACGCCATAAAACGCCACATAAAACCAAAAACCCCACATAACGCCACATAACGCCACATAACGCCTCATAACGCCACATAAAGCCATGAAACGCCATATAACGCCCCATAATACCACATAAGGTCACACAACGTCATGAAACGCCACATAACGCCACATAACGCCATATAGCGCCAAAGAACACTACATAACATCACATAACGTCACATAACGTCATATAACCTCATATAACGTCACACAACGCCAGATAACGTCATATTCCGTCACATAACGCCACATATAGCCACCTAACCCCACATAACGCCATATAACGCCAGA
>JALWDV010000069.1 GCA_027036755.1 Anaerolineae bacterium | reverse complement strand
ACGGTGATATCCAGCCCGCCGATGAGCGGCTGGCCGCCTTTCTTCTGCCTTGCGGCCCGGTCGGCCAGCAGAATGAGCCCAGCGCAGGTGCCCCAGGCGGGCCGCGTCCTGGTGAAATCCCGCAGCGGCTCCAGCAGGCCAAATGCGACGGCCAGCTTGCCCATGGTTGTGGATTCGCCTCCGGGGATGATCAGCGCGTCCAGCGCGTTCAGTTGCTCGGGCAGACGGATTTCGCGGGCGTCCACGCCCAGCGCTTGTAATTTGAGGATGTGTTCTCGAAAAGCCCCTTGCAGGGCCAAAACGCCAATTTTCATAGTGATGATCGATGAAATGCCGGTGAAAAGGCTGACGAGGGAGCGCCGCGGACAGGCCAACTATTTTTCTCCGCGTTAATCCGCGTTCGTCCGCGTCCCATTCCGAAACAGCCTTCTCGCCGAAGTGATGGATGAGGTGAATGAAATGAATGCAAAGCGACAGAAAAGGCCCGTCGACCGCTGCATGGACGCAAAACTCTGCAGGTCAAAGAGCCTGCGGCCATTTTAGACTGAATATGCCCATTCGGACAAGATCACGGGCGCTGCTCCCCGCCAGCGGACGCGTTCTCCTCCAGCCACGTCAAAATCTCCGCATACGCCGCCATCTGATCTTGCAGCACGCCCGCATCGTCCTGGCCCGCGGCCAGCGCAGCCCGCGCTTGCGCCAGGCGCCGCCTCATGGCTCGGGCGATGAGCCAACGTTCGGCCTTGCGCTTCCAGGCGGGATGGTGTTTGTCGTAGTAACGCAGCCGCGAGCGCCACAGAGCCACAGTCATGGCCCGGCGAAACTGGCGGGCGCTTTGTCCTTCGTAGTGGGTGACCCGGGCGGCGGGGACGCAGTAGATGGGCCATCCCGCCTGCTGAATGCGCCGTTGCCAGTCCATCTCCTCCGCATACATGAAATAGCCTTCGTCCAGCAGGCCCGCGGCGTCGATGGCCTTATCTCGCACCATCAGAGCCGCGCCCAGCGCGAAATCGATGGGAAAAGGCCTGCCGCCATCATACAGGCTGCGGGGATAGCGCCCGTTGATGCGGGTCTCCATCAGCCGGGGGATGGGATGCAGGTCGAGGGCGAGCTGGGCCAGGCCCGGAAAATGGAAGGCGCTATGCTGAAAACTGCCGTCGCCATAGTTCAACCGGGGACAACAGCCGCCCGCCTGGGGATGCGATTGCATAAAGCCTGTCAGCTCGGCCAGCGCTCCCGGCTGCAGCTCCGTGTCCGGATTCAGCAGCAGCGCCGCCTCGGGCCGCTCCAGCTTCGAACCCTGCTCCTCCAACTCCGAACGCCCAAACCCCAGCAGCTTCAATCCGACATTGTTCCCTCGCGCGAAGCCCAGATTTTCCCGGCTCGCCACCAGGCGCGCCAGAGGAAACTCCTCCGCCACCATCTCGGCGCTGCCGTCGGTCGAGGCGTTGTCCACCACCACGATGTCCACGTGCAGGCCCGGCGTGCGGGCCGCGTCCTCATACACCGACTGCAAACAGGCCCGCAGCAGGTCCCGCACATGATAACTGACGATGACGACGCCTAATCGCATGAGAGATGGTCAGGGCTGCGGCGTGATCTGCGGCGTCGCGTCGGGCGATTGGCGAGGATCGGCGATCTCGATTTCGTGCACATCCGCGAAATTGTTCTCGATGCGCACATCCTCGTGCAGCAGCCCCCCCCAGATGCGGAAGGGATTGCGCGGCGGAATGATGTCCCAAATAATCGTGCCGTAC
>JALWDV010000068.1 GCA_027036755.1 Anaerolineae bacterium | reverse complement strand
GGGCCCACACCGCGTGCTCCCGGCTGGAGCCGCTGCCGAAGTTTTTGCCCGAGATCAGGATTTGGGCGTCAGCGTACTCGGGCCGGTTGAGAACGAAGTCGGGGTTGGGCGAGCCATCGGGCAGGTAGCGCCAGGCCGCAAACAGGCCCGCGCCCATGCCCGCTTTGGTCACTGCGGTGAGAAATCGGGCGGGGATGATCTGGTCGGTGTCCACGTTTTCCGCCCGCAAGGGGGCGGCCGTGGCGTTGAGAGTTGTAAAGGGGTTCATGGGCAGTAGTAATCAGTGAGCAGTAGTCAGTAATCAGTGAACAGTGATGACGATGGTTGAATGCGGGGATTTTTGGTGGTAAAATGGGGATGTAGCGTTATCGTTCATCTACAGGAGCGTGCAAGATGGCCGCAGAAGATGTTTCGAAACAGATAGCAGAGCTCACACGTCGCGTCGAGGCGCTGGAGGCCCGCCTGGGCCGGACCGAGACCCCTTCCGCATTGCGGGAGGCGGGACCGGTGTATTACGTGGGCGCTGACCAGCGAATACAGAGCGGGGTGGTTATCCCGGCTGCTGTGTTTGAAGACGCGGGTATGACGCCTGGGGAGATGTTGGTGGAGCTGGCCGTGTACCTCTTCGATAAAGAAGTGCTGACGCTGGGGCAGGCCAAAGCGCTGGCGGGCATGTCCATGGCCGATTTCATGCAGTTGCTTGGCCAACGCGGCGTGAATATGCACTATGATGTGGAAGAATTCGAGCAAGATATCGAGACACTGAAACGAACCGGTCTGTGGGGATGATTGTCGTTTCGGACGCCTCCTTGCTTATTGCCTTGGCTCGCGTCGGCCGCCTCGATATGCTGCCAACGCTGTTTGGAAGGGTTTTCATACCAAGGGCCGTTGCCCAGGAAATTGAGGTTGGTGGAAAGGCCGGAAGCGAACTACTCAAGCAGGCCGCATGGATTCACATCGTTGATTTACAGAGCCAGGAACTGGCAGAGGAGCTTTCATCTCTGCACAGGAACAACGTGAAGCTCGATAAAGGTGAAGCGCAAGCTATCGCACTGGCGTTGGAACTCGATGCAGATTATCTGCTGATGGATGAGCGTCGCGGCAGAAGGGTGGCAGAATCGTTGGGGATTGACTTGATTGGCGTCTTGGGCGTTTTGGCTCTGGCCAAACGGAAAGGGCTTTTGCCCGAGATTCGTCCGGCCCTGGACGCCCTGCTCCGGGCGGGATTTCGCATCAGCAACGATTTGTATCGATTCGTGCTCGAAGATGCGGATGAAGCGTCATAACATCTCCCGCACATCCACCAGACGTCCGGTGAAGATGCGGTTGGTCGAGAAGGTGTTTGGTGATAAAATGACGGCGTAGCGTTATCGTTCATCTACAGGAGCATGCAAGATGACCGCAGAAGATGTTTCGAAACAGATAGCAGAGCTCACACGTCGCGTCGAGGCGCTGGAGGCCCGCCTGGGCCAGACCGAGGCCCCTTCCGCATTGCGGGAGTCAGGCCCGGTTTACGCCGCGGCGGGGGAAAGCGTGGAGGAGGGCGTTGTGGTGCCAGCCAAGGTGTTGCGGGCCTCGGGCCTGTCGCCGCAGGAATTGCTGATCGAGCTGGCCGTGCATCTCTTTGCGGAGGACCTCATCTCATTGGGCGTGGCCAAAACTTTGGCGGGATTGCCCATGGCTAATTTCATGCGGGTGCTGGGCAAGCGTGGCGTAGCAATGCACTATGATGTAGAGGATCTGGAGGAAGACATCAGAA
>JALWDV010000067.1 GCA_027036755.1 Anaerolineae bacterium | reverse complement strand
CCGCGCCGGATGTGCGATCCGGCGCATTTTTCCCGTTCAACCCGCCGGATTGCGAATCCGGCTGGACGCAAGCGCAAGCAGCTAACGATACAACGACTTACGCCTCCTTGTACTAGAAACAGCGCCCCTGCGGGGCTAGCCGGATTTATCCGGCGCTGTTTTGTAGCCCGGCGACTTCATCGCCGGGCGGACGTGGCAAACGCTTCAACCGAAAAAGGACGCACCCAAACCATTTTATCTCCTGGGATTGTAACTGCCAATATATGCCATAAGATCGTCTTTTTCCACTCAAACCTGGTAACTGCTAACGTATGCCAGTTGGTTGGCGTCTTTCACTCAAACCTGACAGATTCGTTCAAGCGAAAACGACCTTGGCAGTCACCTGGAATTTTATACTGGAGTCTGGCGAAAACTATTTTGGCCACTCGAAACGGCCTTTTTCACCACAGATTGCACGGATTTCACAGATTTTTTGTTTGAGTTTTCTCCTTTTTCTGTGAAAATCTGTGGAAATCTGTGGTTAGGATAAAAACGCCTGTGTCCAGTTTTATATTATGCCAGAAACCGCGGGGAGCGCAAACCAGAAAGGGGCGCGTCTCAGATGAGTTGGGAGCCAGGATGCGGAAACAGGCCATCTTCGGAACGAAGCCCCAACCGATAAAATTTTTGTCTCTCCTCTCTATCTGGCCTATAATCTGAACATGAGCGCCAGTGTTTGCCCTTATCTCGGGTTGTTGGATGATCCGGACGCACACCTGAATTATCCCAGCTTCGAAAACCGTTGCTACGCGACCATCGCCCGGGAGTCGATTCCTCTCTCCGAGCAGGCAGTTTTCTGCTTAGGAGGGCAATACAAAAATTGCCCGCGCTACATGGCGCTGCACGGCCCGCCCCAGCCCGAGCCAAACACAGTGGAAGCCGGGCCGCTGCCGCCGCAGGCCGCGTCCGTCAGCGTCCAGCAAGCCAGCGCTCCCGTTCCGGTCTATGTGCCATATCCCATCGCACCCCCAGGGCGGCAGGGCAAGGATTGGTCGATGGCGATGTTGATCGGCGGGGTGTTGCTGGTCATTTTCCTTTGCACCGGGGCCGTGGCTGGCTATTTCAGCATGAAGGCGCTCTTTCGGGCGGCCCTGCCGCCTACGCCCACCGCGGTCGTAGCCGAAAAGGGAACAACAACGCCGGGCGCAATCCTGCCGCCCGGGGTCATCACCGTCACGGTGACAGCCACGCCCACAGAAGTCATCACCGCCACCAGCACGCCGACAAATCCGCCGCCGGACGAAGCGACCGCCACCCCCACATTCACGCCCTTCGTCGCCACGCCGACTCCTGCGCCAGGCGGAACGCCCACCCCGCGCCCCACGCCCACCCGCAGGCCGCCTCCCACCGTCACTCCGTATCGCACGCCCACCCCGCGTCCCACCTCGGCGCACACCCCCACGCCGCCAGCGGTGGTCATCTCCTTCACCGCCACCAAGACATCCATCATCGAAGGCCAATGCACCACGCTCAAATGGAGCGTCACCAACGCCAAAGCCGTGTATCTGAACAATGTCGGCGTGCCGGGAGTCAGCAGCAAGAAAGTCTGCCCCCTCAAAAACACCACCTACAAACTCAAGGTCATCGATCTCCGCAACAACACGACCACCAAATCATTGACCATCCTCGTGCGCAAGGGCACGCCCAGCCCCACGCCCACCCGCACCGCCACCTGGACGCCCTGGCCCACGCTGACGCCCACGGTCACGCCCACGGTCACGCCC
>JALWDV010000066.1 GCA_027036755.1 Anaerolineae bacterium | reverse complement strand
CTCCCCCGATACTCGCTGCGCTCGTGTTCGGGGGAGGGAGATGACCATCTGCCCGACAGATTTGCAATCCAGCGAGCTCCTCCCCCTGCAAGGCGTCAGCCGAAGCGGGGGGAGGCCGGGAGGGGGGGCTTTTCACCAGGCAAAATTTGAAATTGCTGGACGTATTTGGAGAGAATTTGACATTGTCGAACTATACAAGCTACAGCGAAAAAACGCCTGATGAAGCAACGTTGGCCATTTATGCAACCCACGTCATGCGTCAAACGTCAGGCCGTTATCGCCAAAGACGTGTCCTGCAATGAGCCATGACATCGTTGCAGCAGAGTGACGTTTGACGCTTGACGTTTTACGGTCTTGTCATGTTGTCTGTTGGCGGCTCTAACCTTCATGGTTTGACATGTAAGCTGTATGGTCACCAATCATCAATCATTGATCATTGCTTCGGACGCGCCCGCCATTTGGCCAGCAGCGCGTCCAGGTCTTCGGGCTTGCCGATGTCCTGCACCTGGTGGATGAAGGTCGCCAGATCGGGCGTGAGACAGCGCAATTCCCGCAATTTCGGGCCGATGGGATCACTGGACGCGCCCCCTGTGGCGTATGCGCCATGAAAGGCGAAGTAGGCCTGGTTCAGCTTGCGAATGTAATAGCCATGCTCGACGAAAAGTTTGCGCCGGGCCTCCATGTAAGCTTCGGCCTCCTCGATCTTGCCCTCTTCCAGCAACTTGTCCACCTTTAGCCGCGTGCGCCGCATCTCCAGGCGGAAGTCGAATTTGTTTGGATCGGGCGGAGGCAGTTGAGCGGGCGTTTGGGGCAGCGGCTGCGGTTTGGGTTTGGGAATGCCGTAATAGCGCCAGGCCGCCTCAGCGCCAACCTCCTCTCCGACGATGGTCGCCACCGTCTCGTTGATGGTGTCCATTTGCGGATTATCGAACATGTGCCAGCCCAGCGGATGAAAGGCCATGTAGGTGTGCAGCCATTCATGGGCGATGGTATTGAGAATCCAGGAGAGATTGGCTTCATCGGTGAGCATGGTGGGCCATACGCCCAGGCCGCCCAGCTCCTCGACCAGAGTCGAGACATCGAACTTCTCCGCCACCTCATCTTCGATCTGCTCTTTTTGTGGGATGGTCAGATCCGGGCGCAGATGCACGCCCGCTTCCAGCTCGATGTGATCGCGCGGGGAGACCACAAGATAGTTGGGCAGGGCGCTGAAATTGAACGCCAGGGGCGGCCATAGCGTCGTCCCGGCTGTTCCCAGGCCCATATCTTTCAACGTTTGACTCACCTGTTTTTCCAGGATGGTCTCCACCATGGGGCGAACTTCGTGCATCAGATTCTTGATGTCATCCAGGCGCTTCTGCAAATCCGCGCTGGCCGCGGCCGGGTCTTCCTCATCCGGGTCTGCATAGATGCGATTGATTTCGCGTTCCAGACGACGGGCCTCGTTGGCCAAACGGACATAATTCTCGACCAGGTCTTTCTGCTCCGCGGGCGAGAGACGCGTTCCCGGGCGGGTGATCATCTCGCCCGCTTTGCCCAGGATAGCGCGCGCTTCATATCCGGCCAGATCAAAACGCCAGGGCGCGACCAGCCGGGCCACCTGTTTTTGCATGGGGGTGGAGAGAGAAGATTTATCCCAGGTCCACGCGCCGGTCAATCCACAAAGGAGCATGACCAACAGCGCGAGGCTGATGATGAGAAGGTAGTGACGACGTTTCATTATGCAAGTGAAAGCAAACGCCCCCGGCGATGAAACCGGGGGCGTCGATGCCATGGCGTTGATGTGAGCGTTTAGCGTTCATCCATGGGAACAAAATGACGTTCGCCGGGACCGTCGTATATCTGACGAGGACGGGCGATCTTTTGTTCCGGATCCGCCAACATCTCGCGCCATTGAGCCACCCAGCCCACCGTGCGCGGGATAGCGAACATCACCGTGAACATTTCGGTGGGGATGCCCAGAGCCTGGTAGATGATGCCGCTGTAGAAGTCCACATTGGGATACAGCTTGCGCTTGGCAAAGTACTCTTCGTTCAACGCCCGCTTCTCCAGCTCCAGTGCGATGTCCAACATCGGGTTCTTGCCCGTGACCTTGAAGACCTCGTGGGCGAAGTTCTTGATGATGCGAGCGCGTGGATCGTAATTCTTGTACACGCGGTGACCGAAGCCCATCAGGCGCTCTTTGCCGCTTTCCACGTACTTGAGATACTCGGGGATGTTCTCGACGCTGCCGATGCGCTTCAACATGCGCAGCACCCGCTCGTTGGCGCCGCCATGCAGCGGGCCCGAAAGCGCCGCGGCCGCGCCAGCCACCGCCACGTAAGGATCGGCCTGGGCGCTGCCAATGACGCGCATGGTGGTGGTGGAGCAATTTTGCTCATGGTCGATATGGAGAATCCACAGGATCTCCAGCGCCCGCTCGATGATGGGGTTGGGCTTATACTTCAGCTCCGTCATCTTGAACATCATGTTCAGGAAGTTGCCCACGTAACTCAGATCATTGTCCGGATACGAGTAGCGCAATCCCAGGGAATGACGATAGGAGAATGCCGCGATGGTGGGAACTTTCGCCACCAGGCGGCGCGTCTGAAGCTCGACGGATTCCGGATCGAAGACGTTTTTGGCTTCAGGATAAAAAGTGGATTCCGCCGCCACGGTGCTGATGAACATGCCCATGGGGTGCGCATCATAGCGGAAACCATCCAGGAACTGCCGCATGTTTTCATGAATCATCGTATGATGGGTGATGTCGTAGACCCATTTCTCATACTGCTCCCTGGTAGGCAACTCCCCAAAAAGCACCAGATAGGCCGCTTCCAGATATGTAGCGTTTTCTGCAATCTCCTCGATGGGATACCCGCGATACCGCAAAATGCCCTTGGCCCCGTCGATGAATGTAATCTTGCTGCGAGTGGAGGCTGTATTCTTGAAGGCCGGATCATAGCTCATGACGCCGAAGTCATCTTCATTGACTTTGATCTGCCTCAGGTCCATCGCCCGGATGGTGTCATCGGTTACAGGAATCTCGTAACTCTTCCCGGTGCGATTGTCGATAATGGTAAACGTATCTTTACCCATTTTTTTACCTCATATTTGTATGGAGTTTTGGATGAGAAATGCGACATTGCACGGATGCGCTGCTGACATTGTCATCAGCATTACAACTTAATGATATTTTACCATATTGGGCCGCCAATTCAATAACCCCGGATTAATTGCTAACACAACGCGGCATAAAACCAGATAAAAAACGCCGCTTTCGAGCTTTCGAAGCGGCGTTTTTGTCATGGCGGCCCATACGGGGTTCGAACCCGTGTCTCAGCCTTGAGAGGGCTGCATCCTAGTCCACTAGACGAATGGGCCATTTATTTCCACCAACGTCTCGCATTATACTTATCCAGCGTTTCTTTGTCAATTATCGACAAAAAAAAGATGCAGCTTTTTCTCATTGCCCTGCGTTTGATATAATAGGGCGTCAGCTTACGAAATCATTTGGGTGTGTCCCAAATGAGTTGGAAAGTTAAAATAATCCATTCATTAACGGGGCGCTTCGCGCCCGCGGCCAGCGCCAGGGGATGAAGTCCCCCGGCTAGAAACAGCGCCCCTGCGGGGCTAGCCGGATTTATCCGGCGCTGTTTTGTAGCCCGGCGACTTCATCGCCGGGCGGACGTGGCAAACGCTTCCAACCGAAATGGGACGCACCAAAATCATTTTATCTCTTGCAATGGAGCGATATCAGATGAGCACACCAATTTTCCGAACATCTCTTTGGGTGGATAGCATGGATCGATCGGACTGGCGCGATAGAGCGAAAGAGGCGCTGGAGCTGGATGGCGTTGAAGAGATTCGCGTCCATGAAGACAGTGGCGAGGTCGAAGTGGCGTATGATCCCACGCGCATCAAGCCAATCCTGCTTCATTCTCACCTGCGAGCTGCTGGTCTGTAAACGAAGCACTCACCCCTGCCGCGTTATTGCTGGCCCCCATTCTCTTGTCGGGATGGGGGCTTTTTGCAACCTTGCAAGCAGATATATCGTATCATGCAATGAGAATGTCCATCAATTTTGGGCTCAACAGGATTTCAGAGGACATTGGCTTTACCAGCCCCGCCGGATTGCGAATCCGGCTGGATGCGGAGAGCTCTCAGGGCGAATGCCCGGCATCTCATCCCTCGAAATCCAAAAGAACCCACTTTTGTCGCATTATCTGGAGACGCATATTCAATGACTACCCAAAAAAATCTCTATCGATCTCGCTCCAACCGCATGATTGCAGGCATCTGCAGCGGTCTGGGTGAGTACTTCAACATCGATCCCACCCTGATTCGTCTGGCCGTGGTGTTTTTCACCCTGTGGTTGGGCGGCGGTTTGCTGCTTTATCTCGTCGCCTGGTTCGTCATCCCCGAAGCGCCCGAGTCCGCTGAACGAGATTATCCCCACATATTGCCGGGCGATGACTTGGTTAATTAGACGTCATCGGAAATAAGAAGGTTGTTGCTCACGCCTGTCATCATACTGCTGCCGACAAAGCTCAATGATGGCTTTCTTGAAAAAAGGCCACGAAGATACGAAGGCGCGAAGGAAAAAGATAAGGTTTGGAGAGGGTTTTCTCTGTGAACTCCCTTATTTTTTCTCCGTGTCCTCCGTGTCTCCGTGTTGAAAAACCTTTTTGAAGTGGGCATGGTTCAGATCGTCTTTCCATCAGCTTTACAATTTCAATAGGGTCAACGCCTGGCAAAGCACGTCAAACGTAAAGCGTCAAACGTCAAAACGTGGCGAAACAGGCTCTTTTTGACGTTTGACGTATGACGTTTGACGGAGAAATTGTAAAGATGGGTTTGAATGAGAATGAACCATGCCCAGATTTCCTCAAATTACAGTTGAAGCAATTGGTCTGAATATGCGTAAATTTATCACGCCCGCGTTGTTGTTTGCCGCCAGCCTCATCATCTATCTGCTGACGCTGGCCCCGACGGCGGTCACCATCTTCGATGATTCGCTGGAGATGCAACTGGCGGTTCCCACGCTCTCTATCCTGCATCCCACCGGCTACCCGCTGTACGAGCTGCTGGCCTGGGCGCTGACCCGGCTAACGTTTCTGGGCGACGCGGCGTATCGCGTCAACCTGTTCTCGGCCCTGGCCGCGGCTGCTGCGGTGGCTTTGCTTTATCTCGTAGCCCGCCGCCTGGGCGCGAATGAATTCCCAGCCATCGCTGCGGCTCTGCTGCTGGCCGTGAGCCCCGTGTGGTGGTCGCAGGCCACCATCGCCGAGGTGTACGCGTTTCAGGGAGGCATCACCCTGTTCATCCTGTACGCGTTTTTGCGCTGGGAGGAAGATATCTCACGCAAAGGCGCAAAGGCGCAAAGGGATAAGTGGCTGGTGTGGGGGGCGCTGGGCGTTGGGATGGGGATGGCGCATCATCGGCTGACTTTTTTGCTGCTGCCGGGCCTGGTGGTTTACATTTTGGGGGTGGATCGCAGCCTGTTTTTGCGCCCGCGCCGCTGGCTCAAACCCCTCGCCGCACTGGCTCTGCCGTTGCTGACCTATGCGCTGCTGCCCCTGCGGGCGCATGTGGGCTCGCTGGACGGCAGCTATGCCCAAATTGGCTTTTGGGGCTGGATCGCGGGCGGGGGCTACGGCTCGGCCTTCATTCTGGATAATCCCTTCAACATCAACCGTCCCTTTACCACTCTGCTCACGCTGGCCCGGATGCAATTCGGATGGCTGGGCGTGATCATGGCCGTCGTTTCCCTGCCCTGGTGGATCTATCATCCCCGGCGGGCGGCGCTGCTGACCCTCATCGCTCTGGCAGATTTTGGATTTGCCGCCATCTACAAGGTGCAGGACATCCAGGTGTTTCTCATCCCCCTGTTCATTGTGATGGCGCTGTGGATCGCGCTGGGGCTGGATGTGATCTGGCGGGGCGTGAAGGGACTGCTGCCTGAGACCAAGGCCGAAAATCGCAAGCTGATACGCCTGGGCCTGGCCGCGGTGGCGATCTTCATCCTCACCTGGCCCGCGGCGGTACTGGCCGCCAACTGGCCCGAGCAGGATCGCAGCCAGCCGCCCGCCCGGGCCTGGGGCGTGCACGATTACGGCATCGATCTGCTGGAAAGCGCCGGGCCCGAGGGCCGGGTCATCGGCCTGCTGGGCGAGATGACGCTGATGCGTTATTTTCAGTACGACCGGGGCATGGGGCTGGGCGTGCAGACCCTGGCTGCGGATAGGGACGCAGACCGGATGGCGGGCATCGAGGAGAGCCTGGCCGACGGCATGGCCACCTACACCACGCATCCTCTGGAGGGCCTGCCCCAGCGCTACGCGCTGAGCGTCTCGGGCCCGTTGATCCGGGTGTGGCCCAAAAGCCCGCAACCGCAGCAGCCCGAACATCCGCTGGATGAGTCGTTGCTGCCCGGCGTCAGGCTGGCGGGCTGGCAGACGATTTTGCGGCAGCCGCGCAGCGGGCCATCGTTGCGGGTGCTGTTGTGGTGGCGGGCGGATGCCGTCCCGGACGATTTCAGGGTCTCGGCCCGCTTGATCAATCCCGACGGGAGGCTTATCATTCAGCAGGACGCCTGGCCGGTGCATGACGCATATCATCCACCACTCTGGCGGGCGGGCGAGACGGTGCTGGATGGCTACGATCTGGCCCTGCCGGCGCTGCCAGAGACCGAAATCACCCTGCTGATCATCCTCTACAATCCCGCCGACGGCGCTGAATTCGCCCGTTGGCAGACCACCCTGCCGCCGATGAGGTGACCGATGCCGATTTACGAATATCAATGTCAGGATTGCGGACGCGTCTTCTCGAAGCTGTCGCGCAGCGTGCAGCGCTCGGATGAGAGCTCGACCATCCCCTGCCCCGAATGCGGCAGCGAGAACACCCGGCGCATCGTCTCCAATGTGGCGGTGCTGGATGGTCTGGGCGGGCTGACGCCGGGCGAGCGGGCCGCAGAGAATAAGTTTTATGAAAAGCAGGCCGGCATCCTGCCCAAATCGAAGATCGACGAGTTTCGCAAGGCGAAGAAGGGAAAGTGAGCAGTGAACAGTAATCAGTATTCAGTATTCAGTATTCAGTGTTCAGTATTCAGTATTCAGTGTTCAGTGTTCAGTGTTCAGTGTTCAGTGTTCAGTGTTCAGTGTTCAGTGTTCAGTAAGCAGTTTTGTTGGGAGCGGGGCGCGTGAAGTTGAAGCATCGGCTGGGGTTTCCGGCGGTGATGCTGCTGGCCTTCGGGCTGCGGGTCTATCGGCTGGGCGTGGATAGCCTGTGGTACGACGAGACGGTGAGCGCGTTGCTGGCCCGCAGGCCTCTGGCCGAGATGTGGGCCCACACCGCCCGCGACATCCACCCGCCGCTGTATTACGCACTGCTGCATTTCTGGCGGCTGTTGGCGGGCGGCAGCGAGTACAGCCTGGCATGCTTCTCGGTGTGGTTTGGCGTGGCGGGCGTAGCCATGGTCGGGTATCTGGGCTGGCGGCTGTTCGGCGCCCGAGTGGGGCTGCTGGCCGCGCTGCTGATGACGGTCAATCCCTTCAGCATCTGGTACGCGCAGGAAGTGCGGATGTACAGCCTGGGCGTGTTTTTGACGCTGTTGCTGCTGAAATTCACGCTGGATGTGTGGGAGGACGCCGGGCGGGGCGGTTGGGCGCTGTTCGGGGTGGCGGTCACCTCGGCGCTGATGCTGTGGACGCTGTACTACGCCGCGTTCACGCTGGTGGCGCTGAATCTGGTTGCGCTCCCCTGGCTGTGGTTCAAGGGCCGACGCAAGCTGTGGCCCTGGCTGGGCGCACAGGTCGCGGCCATCATCCTTTATCTGCCCTGGCTGCCCCACGCGTTGCAGCAGGCGCTGAATCCGCCCGTGCCCCCCTGGCGGCAGCCCATCGGTGCGGGCGCACTGCTGCTGACCATCGCCCGGGAGGGCGCGACCGCGCTGACGCTGGGGCAGTCCATCGTTGCGGGCAGGTGGTGGCTGCTGGGCCTGCTGGCGCTGGGCGCGGGCGTGTTGGCCTTTTGGGCTCGCACCAATCCCCGCAGCAAGTTGGACAATCCCTGGGCCGCGGGCCTGTTGTGGACGTTGCTGCTGGGGCCGGTCGCGCTCATCGCACTGGTCTCGCTGACGCTGACGCCTCTCTATCACGTGCGTTATCTCAATCTTTACAGCGGGACGTTTCCCATCCTGCTGGCTGCGGGCCTGGTGGCGCTGGGCGATCTCGCGCAAAGGCGCAACGATGCAGGGGGGGGGGATGTAAGCAGTAAGCAGTATTCAGTAATCAGTAAACTGTGTTCAGTGTTCAGTGTTCAGTGTTCAGTGAGCGGTGTTGTGGCCGCGGCGTTTCTGGTTTTGCTGCTGGCGGGCGCGGCCATCAGCCTGAGGAATTATCACGCCCGGCGCTTCGAGTATGAGGCGGCGGATGATCTGCGGGGCGCGGTGGCGGACATCGACGATCATCTGGGCCCGCGCGACGCGGTGCTCATCGACGCCGGGTATCTGTACCCCGCCTTCCTCAATTACTGGCCCGACGCCATCGGCTGGATGGGGCGGCTCAGCGAGTATCCGCCCGACGCCGCGGGCGATGGGCCCGTGGTGGCGCTGGCTGGCTTCGTGGATGGCGCCCCCGACATCGGCTGGGGCGATGCGGCCAGCGATTTCTACGCCATCAGCCGGACCGAGACCAAGGCCCGCTTGCAGCGGCTCTTCGAGGAGCACAACACGGTGTGGCTGCTGCGGGGCTACGATACAGTCAACGACCCCGGTGGCGTGATCCGGGCCTGGCTGGAGGCTCACGGCGAGCTGATTTACGACCAGGTCTTTCCGGGCCTGACCTATGTGCGGGTGCAGGGATGGCGCACTGCGCCGGTGCGGGACGGCTTCCCCTTGCAGCCGCCCCTGCATCCCCTGACCGCGGATTTCGAGGACGGCATCCGCCTCATCGGCTACGATATGTGGCCCGACGCGCCCCTGCCCGACCGCACTCTGCGCCTGACCCTGTACTGGCAGGCCCAGGCTACGCCTGCCCGCTCCTACAAGGCGTTCGTGCACTGGCTGACCGCGGACTGGCAAATGATCTCCCAGGATGACGAGCCGCCGGGCTTCGGCGCGCTGCCCACCGATGGCTGGCAGCCGGGCCAGATGGTGGAGAGCAACTTCGTGCTGCATCCGCCCGCGGGCCTGGCCCCGGGCGATTATCGGCTGGTCACCGGCTTTTACGATGCGGAGACGGGCGCGGGCCTGGCGCTGGCCAATGGCGAGAGCCAGGCGACGCTGTGGGAAGGGAGGTGAACTATCTGTCTTTGACAAAAATTAGACAGACCCCTAAAATAGGGGCGTAGAACAGTTCCTTGTTTTTGCCCACAGAGGAAGCGCCATGTATCAAACCAAAATCAGTCTCAGCGCCGAACAATTGGAATTCATCAATCAGCATAAAGCGTTTGGATTCAAGGATCGCAGCACGATGGTTCGAGTCGCCCTGAAGCAAATGCAGGAGCGGTTGGAAGCAGAGCAGTTGCAGACGTCGGCCGAACTCTATGCTGAAATTTACGAAACCGATGATGAGACTCAGGAACTAACCGAAGCGGCATTGGCAGGATGGCCTGAATGAGCAGCATCACATTGAAACGGGGGATGATCATCGATGTCGATCTAAATCCCGTACGCGGTTCCGAAACGGGTAAAGTTGGCTGCACTGAAAAAACCTTCAACACGGAGGCACAGAGTGCACGGAGGAAGAAAAAGGTGAGATTTGGAGAGGAATTTCTCTGTGAACTACCACTATTTTCTCCGTGTCCTCCGTGTCTCTGTGGTGAAATGACCTTTTTGAAGTGGAGCCAAAGTTCGTCCCTGCATAGTCGTTACCAATGATGTTTACAATGCCCGCGTGCCAGTCATCCAGGTGACGCCTATCACAGCGTGGAGTGAAAAGAAGGAGCGGATTGTCACCAACGTAGTGTTGACGCCATCGCCTGAAAACGGCCTGAGCAAGCGTTCCATCGCTGATTGTTTGCAAACCCGCCCCATCGATTATCGGCAACGTCTGGTCAGGGTGCGAGGGAAGGTTTCGTCTGCGACTATGCAGAAAATCGATATAGCGTTACGGCGGGTTTTTGCCCTGGATAGATAAGTCGGTTTTTCCAGGAGCAGACCGACGGGGAGTCCGAGATGACGGCGCGGGCCTGGCCCCGGGCGATTATCGGCTGGTCACCGGTTTTTATGACGCGGGGACGGGCGCGGGCCTGGCGCTGACCAATGGCGAGAGCCAGGCGACGCTGTGGGAAGGGAGGGGGTCGGGCCAGGATTGATCCCCCTTATCACTCGTTGTATAATGAGATCAAGATGATTGAAGAACTGAGAGCAAAATTCGAGCGAGATCAATTCGAGTTCTCAAAACACGCCGTCGATCAATCGATATTGCGCGACATATCAGTTCAGGAAATACGTGAGGCCATCCGCAATGGCGAAATCATCGAGGACTATCCCGATGATAAATATGGCCCAAGCTGCTTGGTTTTTGGAATGACCGCAAAGAATCGCCCTGTTCACATTCATTGCAGCTATCCATCGCGTCCTCTGGTCAAAGTCATCACCGTCTATTCCCCAGACCCCAAACGTTGGATCGATTTTCGATTCAGGAGATAAAGATGCCCGGCAATCAGGAAGAAAAATTGGTGAACAAAAGGGTCACCTACACGCTCTATAAGGATGGTCGGTTTTACATCATCGAAAATGTTCCCGCCCGCGTGAATGAAGAAACCGGCGAGCAGTATTTTTCGCCGCAAACGGTTGAAAATCTGCAAAAAATCATCTTGAAAAAGAAGAAGCCTGTTCGGGAAGTGAAGACGCCTGTCTATCAATTCACATAGGTGATGGATGTCGGGGGCAGAGATCGATTGGGGAACATGCCTCATGCTTTTACAATGCTGAGACGGGCGGGGGAGGAGCTATGGAAGGTCGATGGCGCTGTCCCGAAGGCGTGTCTGCGCCCGCACATTTGGTTCTCAATCCATTTTGGACGCGCTCATTTTGAGGCGCCGACCCGATAAAGGGTTTCCAAAGTCGCACAGAGGTAGTAAAATGGAAGAAATCCATCACGACAGGCCGCTCAGGAGAAAAACATGACCTACGCCGAAACCACCCTTCGATCATTCGATAATACGCCCGTTTTTTTGCGCACCTGGACTCCCGATGATCAGCCCCCCCGGGCTGTTCTGGTGCTGGTTCATGGGCTGGCCGAGCACGCGGCCCGCTACACTTATGTCATCGATGCGTTTCTGAAGAAGGGATATGTGATCTACGGTCACGATCACCGGGGTTTCGGCAAGTCGGGGGGCGTCCGCGGGCATTGGGAGCGTTTCGATGACGTTATCAAGGACATGAAAATGGTGGTGGATCTGGCGAAATCGGAATGGCCCGATTTGCCCTTTGGCATGTTCGCCCACAGCATGGGCGGCGTCATTGGCGTGCATTATCTCGCCCGCCATGAGGGGCAATTCCGGGCGGCGGTTATCTCTGCGCCCGGTTTCGGCCCCGGGCCAGATCAAAACAAGCTGCTGATCATGTTCATGCCCATCGCAAATTTGCTCATCCCGCGCAAACCCCTGGACCGCGGCGCTTCGGAGGAATACACCCTCAGTCACGATCCGGCGCAGGCCAGGGCCTGGGAAGCTGATCCATTGGTGCATCCTTACGCCACGCCCCGATTTGGCGTCGAATACCTGCGCGCCGCCAGGGAGGCCAAGTCGCTGCTGGCAAAGCTCACCATTCCCATTCTGATCGTGATGGGCGAGGAGGACGTGACGGTCAGCCAGCGAGATATCCGTGAAGCAGTGGCCGCGGCCGGCCCCAACGTGACCTTCCGCGTCTATCCGGGAGCGTATCACGAAGTTCACAACGAGATTGAGGAAATCCGCAATCCCATGCTAAAAGAAACCCTCGCCTGGATGGAAGAACATCTGACGGACGCAGGTGAATGAGCCAAAATCTCGTACAAAAACAGTTTGGTGACAACGCCGAACGCTATGTGGCATCGAAAGTGCACGCCCAGGGGGCCAGTTTGATCGAGATGGTGAAGCTGGCGGCCCCGCAGCCCCATTGGCTGGCGTTGGATGTCGCGCCCGGAGGCGGGCATTCGGCTCTGGCCATCGCCCGCCATGTGCGCCGGGTCATCGCACTGGATATCACATTCCCCATGCTGCGGGCGGCCCGCGCATTCGCCAGCGAGCAAGAGCAAAGGAACATTTGTTGGGTGCAGGGCGATGGCGAACGGCTGCCTTTCGATAACGCCCGGTTCGATCTGATCACATGCCGGGTGGCGCTGCACCACTTTCCGCATCAAGCCGCGGCCATCGCCGATTGGGCCCGCTGCCTGAAACCGGGCGGGCGTCTGGTGTTGGTGGATAACATCGGCCCCGATGATCCCGCGGCCAACGCTTACATCAACGCCTTCGAAAAGTCGCGCGATCCCTCTCACGGGCGGCTTTATCCTCAGTCGGAAGTGGCGGAATTTCTTGAGCGCGCCGGACTTTTGGTGATCAGCAACGCCCACCTGCGCAAGCCCATGGGATTTCACGCCTGGGTGCGCCGTATGCAGGTGAACGCGACCGATCAGCAACGATTGATTCGTATGCTGTGGGATAGCGACGGCGACGCCCGCAGGTTTCTGAATCCGCAAGGAACGGGCGAAGAGACCACATTCGATCTGTGGGAAGGGCTTTTCCTGGCGCAAAAACCGGCGTCCAGTCGCTAGTGCAGAGAGGCGTAAGTCGTTGGATGGTGGGCTGCTTGCGCTTGCGTCCGGCCAGATTCGCAATCCGGCGGGTTAAACGGGAAAAGTGCGCCGGATCGCACATCCGGCGCTGCGCATTATCCTGGCAAACCATACAATCATTTCGGCCTTCGTGTACTAGGCATCTTCCGAGACTGCGCACGGAAAACGAGGCCCTTTGGGGCAGCATGTTGCAAGACGTCTGCCACCCCCGCCGGGGGATAAAGTCCCCCGGCTAGAAACAGCGCCCCTGCGGGGCTAGCCGGATTTATCCGGCGCTGTTTTGTAGCCCGGCGATGAAGTCGCCGGGCGGCGATTGGCCACGAAGATTGGGACTTTTTCTCGATCTGGGTGAGCGAAGCGCTAAACGTATTCCTCACCCAGACTTTGCCCTGCTCAAAACACCGACGCTGATGCCGAGAAGATGGGCGGGCGTGAAACGCCGCGCGGACAATAAAAAAACGCCAGCCTCTCAAGACTGGCGTTCGAAGGTGCCCCCGCTCCGACTCGAACGGAGACGCCCGGATGGGCACAGGCCCTCAACCTGCCGCGTATGCCAATTCCGCCACGGGGGCGCACCTGACTCTAATTATACGAATGCCGGCCTTGCTTGTCAACATTTGCCTAAATCCATTACAATGAATGTTGGCTGCACTGAAAAAACCTTCAACACGGAGGCACAGAGTGCACGGAGGAAGAAAAAGGTGAGATTTGGAGAGGAATTTCTCTGTGAACTACCACTATTTTCTCCGTGTCCTCCGTGTCTCTGTGGTGAAATGACCTTTTTGCAGTGGAGCCAATGTTCAGCGTAACGAAAGTGCGCTTTCACCATCCTCACTCACGAATTCCGTGTAACTACTAACGTAGCAAGGCCAAAAACCACGAAGACACGACGACATGAAGGCTCGAAGGGTGAGAAATAGGGATTTTCTTCGTGTCTTCGTTCCTTCGATCCTTCGTGGCAAGTCATTTTCCAGGCCGAATCAAGCTACCTGGGCAGTTACAATTCCGTTCAAGTCATTCCCACCCCGCCGTTTTTTATGATGCCCCATCCATTCAACTCTTCCACACAGACAAAACCCCAACAGAGGCCCATCGATCCGACATCCCTGGCGCGCCTGGGGAGGCGTGCATGATCAGGCTCGTACTGGACGCCATGGGGGGCGACTTTTCGCCAACCGAAACCGTGGCCGGGGCGGTGGATTACGCCCGAGACAGCGGACATACCATCTTTCTAGTGGGACAAAGCGCCGCGATCGAGAAAGAGCTGGCGAAGCACGATATTTCGGGCCTGAATTTGCCTGTCGTGGAAGCGCCTGACATCATCTCGATGAGCGAGAAGCCCGCCATGGCCGTGCGGCGCAAGAAAAACAATCCTATGGTCGTGGGCATGAAGCTGGTGCGAGATGGCGAGGCGGACGCATTCTTTTCTGCGGGCAATACAGGCGCTATCCTCACCGCCGGACACATGGTCTTTCGACGCATTCGCGGCGTTCATCGCGCTGTGCTGACGACGCCGTTTCCCAACGACAAAGGTTTTCATGTGCTGGGCGATATCGGTGCGAACACTGATTGCCGGGCCGAATGGCTGGTGCAATGGGGGCATCTGCTGGCGATCTACGCCGAAGCCCGCCTGCATATCCAAAACCCGCGCGTGGCTTTGCTCTCCAACGGCGAGGAGGAAGGCAAAGGGAACGCACTGGTGCGAGAAACGCAGACGCTCATGGCTGCCGAAAAAGGCTTGAATTACATCGGCGTTGTAGAGCCCAAAGAGATGATGGCGGGCGAGGCCGATGTGGTGGTGGTCGACGGTTTTACGGGCAATGTCATCATCAAGACATCAGAAGCCATCGCCAAATATCTGCTCAGTGTGATCAAACAGGAGATTTTGGCCCGTCCCCTGGCCAAGGTGGGAGCTGCTCTGGCCAAATCCGCCTTCAAGGCGGCTGGCGCGCGGCTCGATGACAAGGAATATGGGGCGGGCATGTTGCTGGGCCTCAATGGGCTTGTGACGATAGGGCATGGCCGGGCCAAGCGCGAGGGCATCTATTTCGGGCTCAAAGCAACCGCCCAACTGGTCGATGCAAATATCTTGCAGAAAACGCAAGCGAAAATCGAAACACTGATGCAACAACAATCGGAACGAGGTGACGCTTTATGAGTGACTCAATCTCAAGAGAGCAGCTTATCGAGTTGACGAAACGGCTGCAAGAGACTCCTGCTTCGGTGCGCGAATTGCTTCTGCACACCCTCGAAGCAATCCAGCCCCCCAACGTCCATCCTGTCGAGGCGGCCGAAAACGTCCTGCGGCGAACCAGGGATTTATCCGCCGATGTCATCGAGCAGGCATTGCATCTGGCCAAGGAAGGCGTGCGACGCCGCGTGGTGGTGACGGGCATTGGCGTCCTGACAGCGGTGGGGCAAAGCGTCTCGGAGATGTGGGAGAATATGCTGGCGGGGCGTTCTGGCATCGACTATGTGACTCTGTTCGATGCGTCGCCTTACCCCACCCGGATCGCCGCCGAGGTGAAGAACTGGGACCCCAGCCGCTACATCCCCCGCAAAGAGGCCCGGCGCATGGCTCGGTGCTCGCAATTCGCCGTGGGCATGGCCGAACAGGCGCTGGAGGACGCCGGACTGTCCACTTTGGGAAATTTGGGAGACCGGGTGGCCACCGTCATCGGCACAGGACTGGGGGGATTCGATATCTACGAAAAAGGATTGCTCGATGCAGCCCGGCGCAACAGTTTCAGGATCAGCCCCATGACCGCCATTGGCGGTTTGCCCAATATGCCCGCGTTTTTCATCAGCCAGCGATTTGGCGTAAAAGGCCCGCTGAACACCATTGTGACGGCATGTGCGGCGGGCACGCAGGCCGTGGGTGAAGGCGTCGAGCTCATTCGCCGCGGTTACTCGGATATCGTCGTGGCGGGCGGCGTCGAGGCGCTGATTGGAGATATGTTCTTTGCCGGGTTTTCAGCCATGAAAGCCATCAGCACGCGGAACGATCCGCCCCAGAAGGCCAGCCGTCCCTTCGACGCCAATCGGGATGGATTCATCATTGGCGAGGGCGGCGCGGTGCTCATCCTCGAAGAGCTGGGGCACGCACTGGCCCGCGGCGCAAAAATCTACGCCGAGCTCATCGGACATTCCGCCTCGGCGGACGCGCATCATGTGGCGGCCCCGCATCCCGAAGGCGAGGGCGCTCAGAATGCCATGCGCTGGGCCATGGAGGACGCGGGCATCCAGCCAGAGGATGTGGACTACATCAACGCGCATGGCACCAGCACCAAGCTGAATGACAAGACCGAGACGTACGCCATCAAAAAGGTGTTCGGCGAACACGCCTACAATCTGGCCGTCAGCTCCACAAAATCCATGATCGGACACGCTTTTGGCGGCGCAGGTGCCATCGAAGCGGCGGTGCTCGCCCTCAGCGTTCAGAACGACATGCTGCACCCCACCATCAATTACGAAACGCCCGATCCCGAATGCGACCTGGATTATGTGCCCAATCAGGCGCGATCCCGGCAGGTTGACATCGCTCTCTCGAACTCTTTTGGCCTGGGAGGCCAGAACGCCTGCCTGGTTATGAAAAAGTATACGGGATGATCGCTCTCCGCACGATCTGAACATGCCACCCCTCTCTCACCACTCTTCTTCCAACTTATGCGCATCTATACGAACAACGATCTCATCATCAAAAAAGGAAAACTCGGCCGCAGGCTCAGCATGGCGGGTCTTATCATCCTTGGCGTGGGCATGTTGGCTTCCTTCGCCCCTGGCATGATCCAAAAATGGATCGATAGCGGCAATTCGCTGGCCCAAAACCCATTCATCATCTGGATATACAACGGCGGCTGGCTGTATCTGTCGATGGGCGCTTTGATCCTCGGCTTTATCCTGGGGCAAATCGGCAACGCTTACATGCGCCGTTTTCTCAAACCTCGCCGTCCAGATGCCGTCATCGCCCAGGCGCTCAAGGGTTTCGATGATCGCAATCGGCTGTACGCCTGGGCCAGCCCTATCGATCTGGCCTTCGCCGGGCCCGCGGGCGTTTTCGCCATCGTCACCCGTGATATCACCGGGCAAATAACCCTGCGGGATGGCAAGGTTCATACGCCTTTCTCGATTAAAAAGCTGCTTACATTCTTTGGCGGCGAGGAAGGAGGACGCCCGTTGGATGAGGCGAAAGAGGAGGCGGAAAAGCTGGAGCAGTGGCTCCGGGAACAAATTGGCGAAGCTGAAAATATCAACGTCAGACCTCTGGTTGTTTTCACCAGCGAGAACGCCAATCTAAACGTCGAAGATGCTGATGTGCCGGTGCTGCAATACAAACAATTGAAATCATTTCTGCGCAGTCAACTCAAGAGTAAATCCGCCAATAAAAAGGCGTTGCGACAAACCATCGAGGCGATGGACGCTTACGCCGAACAAGCGGGCGCTACGACAAACGCGCCTGTGAAAGCCTGATTCATCCATCGTGGCCCGGATATCGTAGTCAATACTGAAGGGGTGATCTTCCCCTCCCAGGTAACTACCAAGGTGGGCCTGCTGAGCCAACGTTCAAGACAGCGTTCGTCAGTTTTGCAGCCTTGGCCGCTGGACCCGGCCCCCACCCCGGCCCTC
>JALWDV010000065.1 GCA_027036755.1 Anaerolineae bacterium | reverse complement strand
GACACGGAGGACACAGAGAAAAAATAAGGGGATTCACGGAGAAAATCCTCTCCAAACCTTATCTTTTTCCTTCGCGCCTTCGTATCTTCGTGTCTTCGTGGCCTTTTTTCAGGAAAGTCATCATTGCAAACTCGCGGGGAGGTCTGGTCGGGAAGACTAGTATTGTCCGTACAAAGGCCCGAAGTTGGCGCAGGCCCGGAAGTCCGCGCCCTCGCGATCTGCTGTGCCGAACGCGTTCCAGGCGCTGGGCCGGAAGATATCCTCCTCGGGCACGTTGTGCATGTAAACGGGGATGCGCAGCATCGAAGCCAGCGTGATGAGATCGGAGCCGATGTGACCGTAGGCGAAAGCGCCGTGATTTGCGCCCCAGTTGTACATCACCGTGTACACGTCCCGGAACGCGCCCTCGCCCGTCAGCCGGGGGACGAACCAGGTGGTGGGCCAGGTGGGATTGGTGCGCTGGTCCAGGATGTCGTGCACGTCGTCCGGCAGCTCGATGGTGTAGCCCTCCGCAATCTGCAGAGCCGGGCCCAGGCCCTTGACGATGTTGATGCGGGCCAGGGTGACGGGCATGCCCCCGCGGGTGCGGTAACGGGTGGACCAGCCGCCGCCCCGGAAGTATTCGGTGATGGCGGGATGGAAAGTGGTCGCGTCCAGCATCTTCCGGGCGTCCTCGGGCGTCACCTCCCACCAGGGCTTCATCACCGGCTTGCCATCCATCAGCGCCTCGCCCGTGCCATCCAGCGCGGCCGGGCCCGAATTGATGAGGTGCAGGAAGCCGTTCTCGGCCAGGCCGTCGGGCCGGTAGCCGGTCACCCGCTCCACTGCGTCCGGGCTCCAGTAGGTGCGCACATCCGCGAACACCTGGGCCCCGCCCGTGAGCAGATGCCCGAACAGCATCGTCACGCCGTTCAGGGAATCATTCTCCGTGGCCAGCATGTAGGGTTGACGGATGCCGTTCCAGTCGAAGGATGTGTTGAGGATGGTCTCCATGAAGTCGCCATTGGGGAAATGATCCGTCCACTGGCGCTGTCCCTGGAAACCTGCGGCGATGGCGTTGCGGCCCAGGGCCTCCTCGCCAAAGCCCAGCTCATCCAGGCGGGGATTGCCCACCATCATGTCCCGGGTGATCATCGCCATCTTGATGGAAATCTCCCATTCTTTCTCCAACTGCTCGCGGCCGCGCTGGTTCTCGGGCGGATTGTAATCCTTGCCCTCTTTGAGATTTTCCTTCACCCAGGCGAAGGCCCGTTCGAACTCCTCCTGGTCGTAGATGCCCTCGTCGATGCGGCGGATGAGCTCGCTCATATCCACCGGCTCGACTCTCATGCCCAGGTAGGATTCAAAGAAACTGTGATCCACGGTGGAGCCGGCGATGCCCATGGAGGTGCCGCCGAGGGAGAGATAGGACTTGCCCCGCATCCGGGCCACAGCCAGGCCCGCGCGGGCGAATTGCAGCAGCTTGGCCTGCACATCTTCGGGAATTTCCGCGTCCCCGGCGTCCTGCACGTCCCGACCATAGATGCTGAACGCGGGCAGGCCCTTTTGGGTGTGCCCGGCCAGCGCCGCGGCCAGATACACCGCGCCCGGACGCTCCGTGCCATTGAAGCCCCAGATGGCCTTGGGCGTGTGCGGGTCCAGGTCCAGAGTCTCGGCGCCGTAGCACCAGCAGGGAGTCACAGTGAGAGAGACGCCCACGCCCTCCCGAGCGAACTTCTCTGCGGCCATGGCCGCTTCGGCCACGCCGCCGATGGTCGTATCTGCAATGACGCATTCCACGGGCATGCCATTGGGGTGGCGCAGATTCTCTGAAAGGAATTTCGCCACGGATTTGGCCATGTTCATGGTCTGGTCTTCCAATGATTCCCGCACGCCCCGCCTGCGGCCATCGATGGTGGGTCTGATGCCGATTTTGGGCATCCCGCCGATGAGGCGATTCTGCGGAGGATTCACGTTGAGATCGTTCATGCCACTTTCTCCTGAAGGAAATGAATATCGAGAATATGAATGGTTGTCTAATGAGCCGTGATGCGTCGATAAGGGATGAAACGGAGCGCAGACACATCTGATGCACACATATTTTCGCAGATCACTGTAACTGCTAAGGTCGTTTTCGCTTGAATTAACCTGACAGGTTCCTTTGGCAGCGATTCAGGGCCTTGCACGCTTCATTGCTGGCTGAAAACTGCACATCCTACCGCCAAGGTTACGAGAACCTGTCAGGTTTGAGTGGAAAAAGGCAACCACCTGGCATACGTTAGCAGTTACAGATCACTTGGATTTTATCTGCGTAGATCAGCTCTTTCTACGTCATCCGCGTTCGTCCGCGTCCTATTTTCATTAACCGGGCGCGAAATGCGCGTCCATCATGCGCTCCTGGCGGGGATGGGTGGGGATGGGAGCCGGGACGACGCCCTTGCGGTAGGGGCGAGGCAGCAAGCCCGCTTCCTCGATGATCTCCGCCACCAGCTCTTCCTGGCGGTAGGCCATCACATGCACGCCCGCCACGCCCTCGATCTCCTTCACCTGCTGAATGATCTCGATGGCGATCTTCTTGCCCTCGGCCTTCTGCCGCTTCTTGGGCGTCTTCTTCAGGCGTTCCACGATGGCGTCGGGGATGACCACGCCCGGCACCTTGCTGCGCATGAACTCGGCGCCTCGGGCCGAACGCAACGGGCCAACGCCCACCAGAATGAACGCCTTTTCGTGCAGGCCCAAATCTCGCACCCGCTGCATATAGGTCTGGAAGCGGGGCACATCAAAGCAATACTGGGTCTGAATGAATTCTGCGCCCGCAGCCACCTTCTTGGCCAGACGAAAAGGCCGCCAGTCGTAGGGCGGAACAAAGGGATTGGCCGCGGCGCCGATGAACAACCTGGGCGACGTCGTGATCTTGCGTCCGCTGAGGAATACGCCCTCATCCCGCATGATGCGGGCCATGCGCAGCATCTGGATGGAATCCATATCGAACACGCGCTTGGCCTGGGGCTGATCGCCGTTGCTCACGTCATCGCCGGTGATGAACAGCACATTGCGCACGCCCATCGCGGCCGCGCCCAGCAGGTCTCCCTGGATGGCGATGCGGTTGCGATCCCGGGCCGCCACCTGATACACCGGTTCATAGCCCGCCCGGGTGAGCAGAGCGCAGATGCCCACGCTGGACATGTGCACATTCGCGCCCGAAGCATCCACCGCGTTGATGCCATCGCACACCTGCGAAAGCACGATGGCCGCGCGATAAACGTCCTCCGGGTCCGCGCTGTCCGGCGGATTCAGCTCTGAGGTGACCGCGAAGCGCCCGTTGCGCAGGACTTTCTCCAGACGGCTTTCGGTGCGAAACCGGGGCTGCTCACTCATGATTGCCCTGCCTGTGAGATATAGAAACGGTCTTTGAGGGCCAGTGGATCGTGATTGGGCAGCCATCCCTTGGGATTTTCCTGATCTGCGCCAGTCATCATATTGATCCAGGAGGATGTGTTGGTCAGCGCCCAGTTGTGCGGCGGCATAATCATCAGCAGTTCATAGCCGTAGGTGGGCATCTGTTGGGCGTTCTCCCAGGCCCGCACCCACACGCATTTCATTTCGGGTTTGACCTCGCAATGGCCATTGGCGCGCACGCCGCCGCAAGGGCCGTCCCGCAGATTTTTGGGGCATTCCATGGGACACATCATCCCGGTGCTGTGCAGCACGCACTGACCGCAGGTGTGGCAATGAAACATCGGCCCCTTGGTCAGTTTTTCGAACCACACAAAAAAGCGCTCGGTGGTTCCGCCCGGTTTCAGCCAGGGCTTGAACAGGGAGACGACCCGCACCGTGAAGTCGTACAGCACTTCCAGAAAATGCGGATAGCGGTGGACGAAATCGTGCATGAGGCTCCTCAGGATTGGGGGCGAGGACGACGACGGGGGCGGCGGCGAGCGCCGCTTTCGCCTTGGGGCGTCGCCGGGCGATTGGCCATAATCCAGGTCGCACAATTCTCGTCATGGCCCATCAGCGCATCCGCGGCTTTGATGGCCAGCATGATCTCCTCGGTCAGGGGATTGGTGATGGCGCTGGTCATGCCCGCGGCGATGGCCATGGCGATGAACGTCGAATTCAGAACCTTGCGATTGGGCAGACCAAAGGAGATGTTGGAAGCGCCGCAGGTGGTGTTGCAGCCCAGCTCTTCGTTGACCATGCGCACGATCTCGAACATGGTCTTGGCCGAGCCCGGCACTGCGCCCGCGGGCATGGCCAGCGGGTCGATGAGGATGTCTTCGGGCGGGATGCCGTAGCTTTCAGCCCGCTTGACGATCTTCTTCGCCACAGCGAACCGCTCTTTGGCGTCATAGGAGATGCCGTTTTCGTCGTTGGTGATAGCAATGACCGCCGCGCCCCGCTCCGCCACCAGGGGCAAAATCGCCTCCATGTGCGATTCCTCGCCGGTGACCGAGTTGACGATGGGCTTGCCCCAGGCCGCTTCCAGGCCCGCCTTCAAGGCAGGAATGACCGAGGAGTCGATGCAGATGGGCACATCCACCACTGCCTGCACCTGCTTGATAGCTTCGACCATGATCTCGGGCTCGACCTCGTTGGCGTTGGCCACGCCCATGCCAGCGTTGATATCCAGGATGTGGGCGCCCGCCTTCACCTGGGCGATGGCGTCGCTCACCACCCGAGAGAAGTCGCCCGCCAGCATCTCAGCGGCCAGCTTTTTGCGGCCGGTGGGGTTGATGCGCTCGCCGATGACGACGAAGGGATGGCCTGGGCCAATGACGACGGTTTTGGTTGGGGATTTGATGATTGTTTCAGCCATGATGGGTTCTCGCTTGAATGAATAGGACAGAAGTTTGTGCACAGATGATACAGCCAACGCAATCAACAGGCCAATCTCACATCCCTGTCACTGACGCATCAATGATGCTGCGCCGCCACCCGTCGCGGACGCCGGCGGCGTCGCTCGGCCGGTTTGGAGGCGATGACAATGGGCTCGGGCAGCGCGTCGGCGATATGCGGGAAATGGTCGACCTGATTGGGGATGTGGATGGCGGAGACGAAGACCTCCTGGAAGTAGGGATTGGCCGCGGTCTCCACATATCTTGAGGCGCGGGCGATCCACTGGGCCTCGTTCCGGCGCTCCTGGTTGAGCAGGGCGATGAGCGCCCCGTCGCCCGCAGCGTTGCCCACCGCGGTCACCCGGTCCAGATCTGTATCAGGAATGAGGCCCAGCACCATGGCGTGGAAGGGATCGATGTAGCTGCCGAATGCGCCCGCCAGCACGATCCGATCCAGCTTCTCCACGCCTGATTCCCGCATCAGCAGCTTGCTGCCTGCATAGAGCGCAGCTTTGGCCAACTGAATGGCCCGCACATCGTGCTGAGTGATGGAGACGGGATGTCCGGTGGCGGTCTGGTCCGCGGTGGCGAGCGCGAACACGCCCATCTTGCCTTCCCAACTCA
>JALWDV010000064.1 GCA_027036755.1 Anaerolineae bacterium | reverse complement strand
AGCGCAATATAACGCCACATAACGCAACATAAAGCCACAGAACGCCACATAACGCCACATATGGCCACATAACACCACATATCACCACCTATCACCACATAACACTACATAACACCACATGACACCAATAACACCGCATAACGTCAAATAACATCAAATGTCGTCACATAACATCATATAACGTCAGGTAACATCACATAACATCACATAACGTTACATAACGCAACGTAACGCCACATAGCGCCACATAACGCCACATATCAGCATATAACCCCACATGAAAACTATTAACACCCATAACACCACATAACAACCATAATACCACATAACGTCAAATAACGTCAAGTGATGTCACATAACATCACATATCGTCAGTTAACGTCTCATAACATCACATAACGCCACATAACGCCACATGACCCAACATATCGCCACATAACGCCACGTAACGCCACATAACGCCATATATCGCCAAGTAATAACACGTGTCACCACATGACACGACATGACACTAGGTAAGACCCATAACACCACATGACACCACATAACACCACATAACGTCAAATAACGTCAATTGTCGTCTCATTACATCACTTAACGTCAGATAGCGTCACATAACAGCACATAACGCTACATAACGCCACATAACGCCACATAGCGTCACATGACGTCGCATAACATCAGCTGACGTCACACAACGCCATATAACGACACATAACGCAACATAACACCACATAACCCCGCATAAGACCACATAGCACCCCATAGCACCATATAACACCACATAATACCACATAACACCATATAACGCCACATCACGCCACATAACGCCACATAACGCCACATAACGCCACATAACGCCACATAACGCCATATAACGCCAAATAACGGCCCATAACGCCACATAACGCCAAATAACGCCACATAACACCACACATGCCCGCATCACACCACATAACACCACATAACGCCATATATCGCAAAATAACGCCATATGACGCCACATAGCGCCACAAAACGCCAAATAGCGACACATGACGCCACATATGGCCACATAACACCACGTAACACCACATATCACCACATAACGCCACATAACCCCACCTAACGCCACATAACGCCACGTAACGCAACATAACACCACATAACCCCGCATAAGACCACATAGCACCACATACCACCACATAACACCACATAATACCACATAACACCATATAGCGCCACATCACGCCACATAACACCACATAACGCCACATAACGCCACATAACGCCACATAACGCCACATAACGGCATATAACGCCACATAACGCCACATGACCCAACATATCGCCACATAACGCCACGTAACGCCACATAACGCCATATATCGCCAAGTAATAACACGTGTCACCACATGACACGACATGACACAAGGGAAAACCCATAACACCACATGACACCACATAACACCACATAACGTCAAATAACGTCAATTGTCGTCTCATTACATCACTTAACGTCAGATAGCGTCACATAACAGCACATAACGCTACATAACGCCACATAACGCCACATAGCGTCACATGACGTCGCATAACATCAGCTGACGTCACACAACGCCATATAACGACACATAACGCAACATAACACCACATAACCCCGCATAAGACCACATAGCACCACATAGCACCATATAACACCACATAATACCACATAACACCATATAACGCCAAATCACGCCACATAACGCCACATAACGCCACATAACGCCACATAACGCCACATAACG
>JALWDV010000063.1 GCA_027036755.1 Anaerolineae bacterium | reverse complement strand
AAAGCCGCGGGCCGTCGGACAAAATGCTGGCCAAACTCAACGAGATCATCGCCGAGATGCACAAGGACGGCACATTGACCAAGCTCTCGGAGAAATGGTACGGCATCGACTACACCACCGTCGTCGCTCCCAGCAAGTAGTGGCGAGGCCTGTGGCAGCCCGTCTTGAAAAGAGGACGCGAACGAACGCCGACAGGCGCGGACATAAGGATCAACGGAACTATTCGCGGCGCCCGGCGGCCACCAGCGTCTCATTTTCACGCAAAATGCGACATCGTTGATCCGAAGGGGGAAGGCGCGCGCCTTTCCCCTTTTCGCGTCTTGCAGTAACTGCTAACGCACTCCGGTTAACAAACCACAAAGAGCACAAAGGCGCCAAAGAACACGAAGAAAGAGTGTATAAATTTCCCTTTGTGCCTTTGTGTTCTTAGTGGTTTTCGGATGACGACCGATGACGACCTTGGTAGTTACGTCTTGCAACAGATGAATTGGAGATGATTTTATGAAATCACGTGATGACGCGTCCGTTCATCATTCCAGGCCGGTGAAACTGGCGCTGATTTTGGTGGCGGTGACGGTGGCCGTCAGCCTGCTGTACGCCTTGCAGTACTTCGCGGGCGGGCCGCTGCGGATGCCGGTGGTCACCAGGCTGTATGATCTGGATGTGAGCCACACCCGGGGGCTGGCGGCCGCGGCCGCCGAGGATGGTTCGGTAAGGCTATGGCAGCCGCGCAAGGAGTGGGCGATGCGCACGCTGCCCGCGCATCGCGGGGCCGCCACGGGCGTGGCCTTTAGCCCCGATGGCTCCATCCTCTATTCCGCGGGGGAGGATGGCAAAATTCGCAAGTGGGATGTGACCGCGGGCGAGGTGCGTCAGGATTTCGACGCGGGGGGCGCGCCCATCTACGACATCGATCTCTCGCGGGATGGCTCCACCCTGGCTTCGGTGGGGGAGGATGGCGTCGTGCGGGTGTTCGATGCGGGCTCGGGCCAGATGGTGCAAAGCATCGGCCCCACCGACTATATGGGCCGGGCCGTGGCCGTCAGTCCCGATGGCAAACTGGTGGCCGCGGGCGATGGCCCGCTGGTGCGGGTTTGGGATGCGCACAGCGGCGATCCCATTAAAACCCTCAGGAGCTACTGCTCAGACGAAGCCTTCAGCACCCAAAAGGAGTGCAAAAAGGCCAGCAAGCACTGGATGGGCCACGAGAAACCCGTCACCGCGCTGGCCTTCAGCCCCGATGGCGCTTTGCTGGTCTCGGGCAGCGAGGACACCACCATTGCTTTCTGGGATTGGGAGAACGCGGAGGTGAAGTGGGAATCGGGCGGGCATTGGGCCGCGGTGACCACGCTGGCCTTCAACGAGAAGGGCAACGCCATGCTCTCGGGCGGGGAGGATAACAAGGTGCGCACCTGGCGTCTGCCCGGCGGCAAGGGCAGCGCCTATTACGAGGGGCATCTCAGTGCGGTCAATGGCGTGGCCTTTGGTCTGCAGAAAGACGCCATTCTCTCGGCCTCGGATGATGGCACGGTGCGGGAGTGGGAGACCGCCAATCAGAAGACCATTCACATCGCCTGGGCGAATTATGGCCTGCAATCGGAATGGGGCGAGACCCTGGTGTATTGGATGCTTTTCAGCGGGTTGGTGGGGCTGTTCGCGTTGTGGGGGATGTGGAAGTTGAAGCCGTGGGGACATCTGCTGGCTCTCATCATTTTCATTTTGGGCCCGGTCGTGATTCTGGGTCTGCCCTTGCTGGAGACGCTTTCCTATCCCCTTTCGTGGGGCCTGAAGCTGCGGGTGGCCGCGCCGCTGCTGGTGATGTCCGCGTGGTATCTGGCCCTGACGCTGCTGCTCACCCACGAATCGGTGGCCGATTTCTACGAATCCGTGCCCGGATTGTCCCTTTCGGAGCGGTTGATGCAGCGGGCGCGGACGCACAAGCTGCGCGGAACCATCTACACCACCGCGGTGTGGCTGATGATTTTCGTCGTGCTCTATTCGGTGCTGCGGCGTTTCAATCTGGATATCGCGTTCATGCGTCACTGGCTGCCTTTCATTATGAAGGGCTCGGGCCTGACGGTGTTCGTATCGCTGGTTTCCATCGCACTGGCTATCGTGCTGGCGCTGTTGGGCGCGTTGGGTCGATTATCCAAGAGTTCGGTGGCCAATGGCGTCTCGGGTTTCTACATCTCGCTCATCCGCGGCACGCCGCTGCTGGTGCAGGTGTACATCTGGTATCTGGGCCTGCCCCGGCTGGGCATCATCCTGCAGCCTATCACTGCGGGCATTTTGGCCCTGGGCGTGAATTACGGCGCTTACATGACGGAGATCTTCCGGGCCGGGATTCAGGCTATCGGCAAGGGCCAATACGAGGCCGCGGAGGCCCTGGGCATGACCCGCACTCAGGCCTACAAGCGCATCATTTTGCCCCAGGCTTTTCGCATCGTTATCCCGCCCATCGGCAATCAGTTCATCGCCATGATGAAGGATTCGTCGCTGGTTTCGCTGATGAGCGTGTGGGAGCTTTCGTACCGGGCGCAGAAGGTGGGCCGGCAGTATTTCCGGGCTCTGGAGACGTTCATCATCGCGGCCGCGTTTTACTGGATTCTGACCGTCATCTTCCAGATCTTGCAGGGCAAGCTGGAGGAGCACATGGCTCGCGGAGAAAGGAAGTAATCTATGACTAATCCCATCATCAAAGTACGAGATTTGCACAAATACTTCGGTCTGCTGCATGTGATTCAGGGCGTGGACCTGGACGTGCTTCCGGGCGAGGTCGTGGTGATCATCGGGCCTTCGGGCGCGGGCAAGAGCACGTTCCTGCGCTGTCTCAATTTTCTGGAGGAGCCGTCCTCGGGAACCATCGAGATCGCGGGAATAAACATCGATGCGCAAACGCCTTTGCGGCATCAGCGCAAGCGCATCTTGCAATTGCGGCGCAAGGTGGGCATGGTGTTCCAGCAGTTCAATCTCTTTCCGCACATGACCGTGCTGGAGAATGTTATCGAAGCGCCCGTGACCGTGAAGAAAGTCCCCAAGAAGGAGGCCATCGCCAAGGCGGAGGAGTTGCTGGAGTGGGTGGGGCTTTCGGAAAAGCGGGATGAGTATCCTTCCCGGCTTTCGGGCGGGCAGCAACAGCGGGTGGCCATCGCCCGGGCCCTGGCCATGGAGCCGGAGATCATGCTTTTCGACGAGCCCACCTCGGCGCTGGACCCGGAGCTCATCAACGAGGTGGTGGACGTGATGGAGCGGCTGGCCAAGGCGGGCATGACCATGGTGGTGGTCACCCACGAGCTGCATTTCGCCCGAGATGTGGCGGATCGGGTGATCTTCATGGCCGATGGCGGCTGGGTGGAGATCGCCCCTCCCGAGGAGTTGTTCAGCAATCCCACGGAGCAGCGCACGCGGCAATTCCTGGCGCATATTTTGTGAGACAGGGCCGCGCCGACGCCTCCTGTTACGTCATTCCGACGACCGCAGGAGGCGAAATCTCCTCGACTGCAGGGGGATTTCTCGGTCGCTGCGCTCCCTCGAAATGACGTTCGCTTCTTTTTCCCTGGCTCTACCAGACCCGTCGGATTACGAATCCGGCTGAATGCAGAGAGCTCTCAGGACGGATTCGCAATCCGCCCGGCGTCTCACCCCCTGAAACCCAAAAGAACCTTTTTCCCTTTGCGTCTTTGCGTGAGATCAAGTAACTGCTAACGTACCTGACTTTAAGTCGCCAAAAGCCACGAAGGCTCGAAGTTTTTCGAAGACACGAAGGAAAAATAAAAAAATACTTCGTGCCTTCGCTTTTCTCCGTGTCTTCGTGGCAAAAAGTGGTGGCTACACCTTAGTAGTTACGAGATCAATCCTCAAAACAGGAGAACCCATGAATGATTTGACTCAGGCGCGCCCGCGACTGGGGCTGTTGACCCCGGAGCAGATCGCGCTGGTGCATGAACGATCGTTGCACATCCTGGCCACGGTAGGGGTGCGGGTGGATTCACCCCGGGCCCGCGAGGTGTTCGCCCGGGCCCTCGGCCGGGAGATCACCGATGATCGGGTGAGGATTCCGCCCGAACTGGTGGAGGAGGCCATCGACCGGGCTCCGGCGCACATCGATGTTTATGATCGCCGGGGCGAGTTCGCGTTTCGGCTTGGGCCCGGCGAGCCCACCCGATTCGGCATCGGCGTGACCGCGCTCTACTACCAGGACCCGGTCAGCGACGCCATCACGCCTTTCAGCCGGGCCAACATGGCCGATATGGTGCGCATGGGCAATCGGCTGCCCGCGTATGATCTGATCTCCACCGTGGGCGTGGTGCAGGATGTGGCGCCGGACGTGTCCGATCTTTACGCCACCCTGGAGATGATCGCCAACACCATCAAACCCCTGGTGGTGTTGGTTTCGGACGAGCATCGTTTTGGCGATGTGCTGGACATGGCGGAGGCGCTGCATGGCGATCTGGCCCGGCGGCCCTTCATCATTCCCTACTTCAATCCCATCAGCCCCCTGGTCATCAACGAAGGCACCACCGACAAGATGTTCGAGACCATCGAGCGGGGCCTGCCCTTCATCTATTCCAACTACGGCATGGCGGGCGCGACCACGCCCATCACGCCCGCGGGTGCGCTGGTGATGCTGAACGCGGAACTGCTGGCTGGTCTCACCTGGAGCCAACTGGTCAGGCCGGGGACGCCCGTCATCCTGGGCAGCCTGCCCGCGTTTTTCGATATGCGGGGCGTGGGCAGTTTCTACGATACGCACAGCTATCTCATCAACCTGGCCTGCGCCGAGATGATGGCGCACTACGAGCTGCCCCACGCGGGCACGTCGGGCAGCGGCATCGGCTGGGGCGCAGACCTCATCGCCGCGGGGCATCAGTGGATGAATCATCTCACCAGCGCGATGGGCGCGGTGGGCATGGTTCCCTTTGTGGGCGATAACTTCGATTCCAAGACCTTCTCGCCCGCGCTGGCGGTGTACGCCAACGATGTCATCGCTCAGGCCCGACGCATGGCCGAGGGCTTTGCCCTGGACGAGGACGCGCTGGCCCTGGATGATGTGGCCAGCGTGGGCCCGGGCGGCGATTTCCTGCTCTCGTCCTCCACCCTCCAGCATTTCCGCAACGCCTACTTCACCAGCAGCATCTGGCCCAACCTCAGTCTCGAAGGATGGGAGGCGAAAGGTCGGCCCCAGCCCGACGCCATGCTGCGGGAGCACACCCAAACCTTGCTGCAAAGTCTAACCCCGCCCGACGACCACGACGATCTGATGGTCCGGGGCGAGGCGTTCATCGCCAGCGTGGCATGACGTCAAACGTCAAACGTCAAAATTTGGCTCCACTGAAAAAAGGTCAGTGAAACTCGCGAAAAATTGAGAACATTGGTAAACTGAGGGGGAAGTCGTCTCAACGGCCACCAGGCCGGTTTTTGCAAAAGCAAGGCAGGTAAGCGTTT
>JALWDV010000062.1 GCA_027036755.1 Anaerolineae bacterium | reverse complement strand
CGCATCCTCGGTCATGTGCGTGATGGATTCCAGCAAGCGGTCGGTTTCAAGGGGCGTCAGGGCCGAGGTGGGTTCGTCCAGAATCAGGATTTTGGCGCCCCGGTACAATGCCTTGACGATCTCCACCACCTGCTTCTCGCCCTCGGTGAGCTGCCACACCTTGGCCCGGGGATCGATCTCGAAGCCGTAGCGTTCGGCCAGGGCCATGATCTCCTCCTCGGCCAGCTTCTGATTCATCACCCCCTTGCTGCGGGGATGCCCCAGCAGGATGTTTTCCAGCACACTGTGGGCGGGAATCAGCTTTCGGTGCTGGTGCACCATGCCGATGCCCATCTTGATGGCGTCTTCGGGGGAGCGAAAACGCACTTTCAGGCCCCGAACATAAATCTGTCCCTCGTCCGGCTGCAACAACCCGAACAAAATGCTCATCAATGTGGTCTTGCCCGCCCCGTTTTCGCCCAAGATGGCGTGAATTTCCCCGGCCTTCACCTTGAAATCGATATGATCGTTGGCGAGAACGCCGCCGGGATAGCGTTTGGTGATGCCCTGGGCATCCAGCACGACCTCACCGGGCTGAATATGCTTCCAGATATCGCCGTGCAGTTCGATGGATTCTTCTCTGGTGTCGGATTTTGCCATGCGTCAACCTCATCCGGTTGCGGCGTTGCAACGCAGCATTCAAGCGATTTACATCAAACAAGTGGGGTGAAGGCGGCCCTTCACCCCACCATCCAGTGCAGTCAGTCGTTCAATTTCTCGCGGAAATGGCGAAATCACTCGAGGATGGTGATGCCTTCCAGATCGAAGTTGAACTGGGAGAGTAACCATTCTGCGGTGGGCTCCTCGCCAGCGGGCTTCACTTCTTTGCCCTTATCTGGCACCGGATTGCCTTCCAGATCCAGGCCCGTGCCATTGCTTACAAACGCGTGATCGGTGAAGGGATCCCATTCGCCCTTCATCATCTGCTCGCGTCGTTGAGCCACCAGGTCTTTGATCTCCTGCGGCACTTCGGCCTTGGGGCTGATGGCGTCCACGCCCACCTTGCCGTCGTTCATAATATCAACCGTGGGTTCGACTGTGCCATCGGCCATGGTGAACGCGCTTTCCATGCCAGGGTACATGATGAGCTCGGGCGGATTGCCTTCCATCTTGGCTTGCACCATGCGGTCATAGATGACCTCCCAGCGGGTGTCGAAGGAAATCGCCACCGTGTCGGTGCTGGACCAGCCATATTCGCCCACGATGTCCATATCCTTGCCCACGTACCAGATGCCCGCTTTGGTGGCCACATCCAGCGGCGAACCGGAGTCGGACTGCTGGGTGAGCACATCCACCTTGTACTGATCGATGAGGGTTTTGGCAATCTCGCTTTCCTCCGCGGGATTATACCAATCGCCCACATACTTCACGTAGATTTTCACATCCTTGTTCAGCAGCTTGGCCCCATCCTGCACGCCCAGAGTGAAACCGGCCTGACGGCGGATGACCTGCACCGAAGGGAACGCGGAGACCACGCCGATATTGCCGGTCTTGGTCAGGGCCGCAGCCACCAATCCCTCCAGATAGAGGGCCTGATACTGGCGGGGGAAGTAGCGCACAAAGTTGGGCTTGGTGGTGAGATCGCTGGCAATCACCGAGGCGAAGATGACATCGGGATATTTGTCGGCGATATCTTTCAGAGGCAGGCCCATGAACTCGGCGTTGCCCGCCACGATGTTTGCGCCCTCGCTGATCAGCTCCTCGGCGAACGGCACGGTGCTGTCCGGCCCCAC